>JBFGTT010000439.1:0-3882 GCA_041565995.1 Rhodothermales bacterium | reverse complement strand
TTGAGCGAGCCGGGCGTGGAGAAGAAAAGCGTGTCCTGGTAGACGCCCGCCGTGGCGCGCGAGAGCATGGCCGCCGGGCCGATCTCCTCGAAAGAGAGCATCCGGAAGAGTTCGCCGAAGCCGGACAGTTCCTTCTCCAGCATCGACGTGATGGCCTCGTAAGTCTGGTCACGCTTGCTGATGCCGGTGCCGCCGTTGAAGAGCACCACGTCCACCTTCCCGGCCAGGCCCTTCATCACCTCGCGGATCAGTTCCGGCTCGTCGGGGACGATCTTGTAGAGGGTGATCTCGTGGCCTGCGTTTTGCAGGCGCACCTGCATCAGCCCGCCGCTGCGGTCGGTCTCTTCGGTGCGGGTGTCGCTGATGGTGATGACGGCGCAGCGGAGCTTGGCGTAGTGTTCGGCTTCGGCTTGATGGGCTTCGTGGCTCATGCGTGGGCGTGATCTTCGTGGTTGGCGGGCAGGGGCGGTTCGGGCAGCGGCTCGCCGAACCAGCGCGGCGGGTCGTAGCCGTGGCCGCCCCAGGGGTTGCACCGCAGCACCCGCCAGACGGCCAGGATCGTCCCCTTCACCGCGCCGTAGGTTTGCAAAGCTTCCACAGCGTAGGCCGAGCAGTGGGGCGTGTAGCGGCACGAGGCCGGCAGGTGCGGCGAGATGACGAGCTGGTAGGCGCGCACCAGGGCGATGAGCAGGCGGCGCGGAAGCTGGACGAACGCTCGAAACATGGCACGGTGCGTAGGCGAAAGCGGCGACGCCGGGTTTATACCGTCTGCGCTTCCAGGGTTCCGGCGCTACCGCCGCCGCCGCGCCGCCGTGCCGACGGTCACCACGCGCGTCTTGCCCAGCGGACGGGCCGGCGGCGCCAGCGACAGATCCCGCCGCTCCACCAGCCGGTCGAAGAACTGGAAGCGGTGCGCTTCGACGCCCAGGAAGGCCGCCGAGAGCGGGCGGGCGTGCTCGGCCCAGGGCGGCTTACGGCCCCCACGCATCGAGACGGGGCTGTAGAAGTGCCGCGTGGTGACCTTGAAAGGCCGGCTCCAGGCGGGCGCCAGGTAGACCTCCAGGGCTACGTCGAGCGCCTGAAGCCAGGCCGCCGACGTGCTGCGCTCGTCGAGGCGCAGGATGTGGGCGCGGCGAGCCGTCGGCGCGTTGAAAGCGCTGAACTGGCGCGGTTCCAGCACCACCTCGCGGTAGGTGTTGCCCCGGAAACCCGTCTCCACCCGGTTGCGGACCACCCAGGCCACCAGCCGTTGTTCGTGCGCGCGGTCCGTCTCGGAGTAGACGCACCGGGCCAGCCACAACACCGCCTCTTGCTGCAACGGCGAGAGCCGCTCGAGGCGGGCGCGCAGGCCGGCAGCCGGCCCGCCCTCGGCGGCGGCCACGGCTAGGGCAGAGGCCGTAGGGTCGGCGGGTTGCGCGTGGGCGGCGCCGGCGAGCAGCCAGGCGCACCACGCCAGCAGCGGTAGCCATCGGAGTAACGACATCGAAACTGCGGAAACACAACCTGGAGGGAACACGGGCGTACATCGAGAAGACCGGTTCGCAAAGAGCGTGCCCACCCCCGATGCGCGTCTTTTCGTATCGGCGAGGCCCCGGCCTTCGTAAGATCAGGAAAAAATTACCGCCCGCCGCCTGCCAGGGGCCGAGGCGGACCCACGCGCCCATGAACACGCAGGTTTTGGTGGATCAGGTAACCTTCGACGCCGACGGCCTCGTCGTAAGCATCGTGCAGGATCTCGCGACTAACGAAGTGCTGATGGTGGCCTACATGAACGAAGCCACACTGCGCCGCACGCTCGAAACGGGCCGGATGACCTACTGGAGCCGTTCCCGGCAGGCCGTCTGGGTCAAGGGCGAGACCAGCGGGCGCACGCAGGAGCTCCGGGAGGTGCGCCTCGACTGCGACGGCGACGCGCTCGTCTTCAAAGTCCGGCAGCACGGCGGGGCGGCCTGCCATACCGGGCATCGCTCGTGCTTCTACCGTCGCCTCGACGCCGAGGGCCTCGTCGAGACCGACGCGCGCGTGTTCGACCCCCGCGAGGTCTACGGACGATGACGGCGGACCCGGTCACGAGGCCCGCCCATGCCCTCCTCTTTTCACAACCATCCCGACGGACGATGATGAAGCGACCCGTAAGCCTCTTCCTCCTGCTGTGCGCCTCGTGGCTGCTCCCCGGCGACGCGGCGGCGCAATCCAGCACCGCCCGGTACCTGGTCACGTTCGAGAGCACCTGGAGCGCCGGCACCCACCCCGACGACTTTCCCCCCGGCCCGCACTTCTCCGGCCTCATCGGCGCCACGCACGACGCCTCGGCGACGTTCTGGGAGGCCGGCGGCCTGGCCTCGCCCGGCGTCGAAAACATGGCCGAGACGGGCAGCAAGTCTCCCTTGCGCACCGAGATCAACGCGGCCATCCAGGCGGGCAGCGCGGGCACCATCCTCGACGGCGGCGGCATCGGCTCCTCGCCGGGATCGGTCAGCCTCACCTTCGACGCCGACACCAACCATCCGCTCGTCACGCTCGTCTCGATGGTGGCGCCCAGCCCCGACTGGTTCGTCGGCGTCGCCGGTCTGAAACTCTTCGACAATGGACTGTGGGCCGAGCGCGTCGAGGTGGAACTCTTCGCCTACGACGCCGGCACCGACAGCGGCTCGACGTACACCGCGCCGGACCAGGATACCAATCCCCAGGATCCCATCGCGCGCATCGAGACGAGGCCGTTTCTGGTCGATGGCGAGGTGCGCTCGGTCGGGACGTTCACGTTCGTCCGGCTGAGCGTGGTGGCCGTCGAAGAGGGGCCGGGCGAGACGCCGGGCACGCACCGCTTGAGCGCGGCCTATCCCAACCCGTTCGCCCGGCAGGCGGCCTTTACGCTGGCGGTGCAGGCGCAGCAGCGCGTGCGCGTGGATCTCTTCGACCTCGCCGGACGCCGCGTGGCGACGCTCTTCGAGGGCACCCTGGCGCCCGGCACGCCGCACCGCTTCACGCTCGACGGGGGCGCGCTGCCCGGCGGCGTCTACCTCTACCGGGTCCAGGGCGAGACCTTCCGCGCGAGCCGCGCCGTGGTGCGGGCGAAGTAGCAGCTAGAGCTGCCTCAGCGGAGTGGTGCGCGGTTTGGGCTTTTGTCCGTCCCCGTCGGGCGCGGTCGTCGCCAGGAAGTCTTCGCCGGGGTTGATGAACAGGTTTTCCTCCCAGGCGTGCTGGCGGTCGTGCAGTTCGCGGTAGCGGCCGCCGGCGGCCAGCAGTTGCTCGTGCGTGCCCCGCTCGACGATGCGGCCGGCTTCGAGCACCAGGATCTGGTCGGCGCTGCGGATGGTCGAGAGGCGGTGGGCGATGACGAAGGTGGTGCGGCCCCGGCGCAGGCTGCGGAAGCCGGCCTGGATGAGCGCCTCGCTCTCGCTGTCGAGGCTGGAGGTGGCTTCGTCGAGGATGAGGATGCGGGGGTCGGCCAGCAGGGCGCGGGCGATGGCGATGCGCTGGCGCTGCCCGCCCGAAAGCTTGATGCCGCGCTCGCCGACGATGGAGTCGTAGCCGTCGGGGAAGCCCATGATGAAGTCGTGGGCGTTGGCCAGGCGGCTGACGCGCTCGATCTCTTCGGGCGTGGCCTCAGGGCGGGCAAAGCGGATGTTTTCGGCCACGGTGCCGTCGAAGAGGAAGTTTTCCTGGAGCACCACGCCGAGGTGGGCGCGGTAGTCCTTCAAGCGGATGTCGGCGAGGTCGCGGCCGTCGACGAGGAGGCGTCCCTGCTGCGGACGGTTGAAGGCCATCACAAGGCTCACCAGCGTGCTCTTGCCCGATCCGCTGGAGCCGACGAGCGCCGTGGTGGTGCCGGCCGGGGCTGCGAGCGTGACGTCGCGCAGCACCGGCACGCCCTCGTCGTAG
>JBFGTT010000438.1:0-3901 GCA_041565995.1 Rhodothermales bacterium | reverse complement strand
GCCTCGACCTCGTCTTTCTGATCGCGCCCAACACCCCGGAGGCGCGCATCGCCGAGATCGACGCGCGGGCTACGGGCTTCGTCTACGCCGTCTCGGTGACGGGGCTGACGGGCACGGGGCTGGGCGAGGTGGAGGCCGTGGCGACCTACCTCGAACGCGCCCGCCGCCTCGTCCGGCGCAACCGGCTGCTGGTGGGCTTCGGCATCAAAACGCACGCCGACGCGATGCGGCTGAGCCGCCACACCGACGGCTTCATCGTCGGCTCGGCGCTCATCACGCTCATTGAACGGCTCTGGGACGAGGCCGCGCTGCCGCCGGAGGAGCGCCTGGCCGAAGTGCGCCGCTTCGCCCGCACGCTCAAAACCGGCGTGCCGACCGTCGCCTCCGGGTAAGGACGTGTGGACGACACGACGCATTGAGGCATCGACGATCAGATCGTCCTTTCGTCTGTGGCGGGTGGCAACCGTACGGCGTTTTCGTCGTTGTACAGGCGGCCTGTGCGCTTTTTCCGGCGCTCTCCTCTCACGCCGTCTCAAAAGACCAATCGACCTTATGACGGATCGGACGTACTCCGCCGATGGACCTTTCCGCCCGGCAGCCCGCCGCGCGCATTCCGGACTCCTGCTGACCCTGGCGCTGTTGCTGGCCGCCTGCGGAAGCTCCGACTGGCGTCCGGAGGCCATCGGCCCGGAGGCGCAGATCACCGTCGTCATCGACTCGGTGCGGTGGCAGGGGCCGGTGGGCGAGGCCCTGCGCAACCGCCTCGGCGTCTTCATCGGGACGCTGCCCGTGCCCGAGCCCGCCTTCGAGATCCGGCAGGCCAGCATCACCTCGCAGAAAGACTTCGAGCAACTCAAGAAGTTCAAAAACCTGGTCTTCGTGGCGCCGCTGAGCGACACGACCAACGAGGCGCGCTTCCTCCAGAGCATCCTTTCCGACGAAGCCCGGCAGGCCATCGCGGGCGGCGGCAGTGCCGTGGTGCCCCGCAACGACGTGTGGCGGCGTCGCCAGCAGGTCTTCTACGTCACCGCCGCCACGCCCGAAGCCCTCACCCAGGTCATCCAGGAGGACGGCAGCGCCATCCGCAACCAGTTCGACGAGGCCCTGCGCCAGCGCCTCTACCGCGACATGTTCGAAAAAGGGCGGCAGCCGGAGATCGAAGAGCAACTGATGGACGCGCACGGCTTTGCCGTCAACGTCCAGCACGACTACCTCGTGGCCGTCGATACGACCGACTTCGTCTGGCTCCGCCGCATCCTCTCGGACACCTGGCGCAGCCTCTTCGTCTACTACGAAGAACGCGCCGACCCGGCCCGCCTGACGCCCGAATGGGTCTACGCCACGCGCGACTCGCTCGCCCGGATCTACCTGCAGGGCAACCTCGGCGGCTGGGTCGAGATCGACCGACGGCGCCCGCTGGAGACCGACGAGATCAACTTCCTGGGCCGTTACGCCTTCGAGACGCGGGGCCTCTGGCACATGGTAGGTCTGGAAAACGGGGAGAAGATCGAGTTCGGCATGGGCGGCCCGTTGCTCAACTACACGTTCTACGACCAGGCCAGCGGGCGGCTCTACATGATCGACGGGATGGTCTTCGCGCCCAGCTTCAAGAAACGCGAGTTTTTGCGGCAGATGGAGGTCATTGCCTACACCTTCCGCACCCGACAGGAAGCCGCGCAGCCGCCAGACGTAGCCGGCGGGCCGTGACGGTTCAGCGATCAGCTTTCAGCGGTCAGCTTGCGGCGATCAGCTTGCAGCGCTTTTAGCCGACCGCCGAACGCTTTCTGCAATCCGCACTCCGCAATCGACATGATTATTTCCCGACACGGTCTGGTAGCCGGCTGGATGGGGCTGCTGGCGTTGGCGGCGGGGCTGCCGGCCTG
Organism: Rhodothermales bacterium; assembly: GCA_041565995.1. GTDB lineage: Bacteria > Bacteroidota > Rhodothermia > Rhodothermales > JBFGTT01 > JBFGTT01. The sequence goes on along the minus strand of JBFGTT010000438.1, from coordinate 2,018 downwards.
CTCCTCCACGGCTACTGACGGGCCGCCCGTGGCCGACAGCACGATGGTCGAAGTCTTGATCGAGTTGCACCTGGCTGCCGCCCGCCTCGACCTTCGGAAGGACCTGCCGCCTGCCGAGCGCGAGGCCATCCTGGCGCGTCACGGCCTCGACACGCTACGCTACGGGCAGGTCATGGCCTACTACGCCGAGCACCCGCAAGCCTACGTCGATCTCTACTCGCAGGTGCTCGACCGCCTCAGCGCCGAGCGCGCCGAGCACAACAGCCGCTGGCCCACCGCCGCGCCACGAGAGTAGGGATACGGGTGGACGAGAGGACGAGGGGATGATTTGATCGCCTTTTCGTCCACACGTCCCTACACCCACACGTCCATACGTCCTACCCTCCTGCCGACCTCGGCTTCCACTGTTCCATCAGCTCGGCGGCTTTTTCGGTGATCGAAAAGACTTCTTCGAGCGGCGCTTCGACGCGCAGGAAGCCCTCCTGCACCAGGTAGTCGATCAGCCCGTCGAGGTGGCGTTCGGAGGCCGGCAGCGCCTCGAACCAGCGGGCGCGGGGCACCTCCTGCTCGATCTGCCGGAGGATGTGGCGCATCACCGGCTCGTCTTCCGGGGTGATGACGACGGCGCGGTGGCGGCCCAGGCACACGTCGCAGGCGCCGCAGCGCTCCGGACTTTTTTCGCCGAAGTAGGCCAGCAGGAAGTGGCGGCGGCAGGTGACCGAGCGGGCGTAGCGGAGCACGTCGGCCAGGCGTGTTTCGGCGCGGCGTTTGGCGCGGCGCACGGCCAGGTCGTCGACGGGGAGGCGCTGGGCGCGCGGCTCGTTGAAGAGCACGCGCAGGGCCGTCTCGGGCGCGCGCCAGTCGAGGAGGCCGCGCCGTTGGAGGAAAGCCAGGCCGGCCAGCAGGCGGCGGCGCGGCAGGCGGGTTCGGCGTTGGAGCAGCCGCAGGTCGATCTCCCACCAGTCGGTGAAGGCGTCGGCGTGGACGGTGCGCAGCAGCAGGCGGATGAAGCGGGCCAGGGCGTCGTTTTGCAGGCCGTCGGCGTGGCGGCGTACGGCGTCTGCGGGTTGCAGGAAGCGCAGGAGGCCGTGGTGGCGGCGGGCGGGCTGGGCCTGCCAGGTGCCCTGGCGCACCAGCAGGTCGATGGCCGTCGTCACGCGGCTGGGGGCGAAGCCCGTCAGGTGCGCCAGCGCGTCCACGTCGAGGGCGACGGGGCCTTCGGGGAGGGCGCCGTGCGGGAGTTGCGCCAGGTTGCAGGCGGCGTCGTAGACCAGGCTGACCGACTTCGCGTCGGGGTGGCTCTCTTCGATGAGCGCCCGCTGCGTGGCCTCGTCGCGCGGGTGGAACAGCAGCACGGCGTAGGCTTTGCGCCCGTCGCGTCCGGCGCGTCCCGCCTCCTGGTAATAGGCCTCCGGCGACGACGGCACGTCCACGTGGACGACGAAGCGCACGTCCGGCTTGTCGATGCCCATTCCGAAGGCGTTGGTAGCCACGACGACGCGCGCCTGGCCGCCGATCCACGCCTGCTGCGCCTGCTCGCGGGCCGGCGCCGGCAGGCCGCCGTGGTAGGCCGTGGCCGCCTCGCCCTCCTGCGCCAGCCAGGCGGCCCACTCCTCGACGCTCCGCCGCGTGGCGGCGTAGACGATGCCGCTACCCGGCACGCCCCGCAGCACGGCGCGCACCTGCTCGCGCTTGTTCTCGGTGCGGAAGATGGACCAGACGACGTTGGGCCGGTCGAACCCCCGGACGACGACCTCCGGATCGCGCAGCCCCAGGTGCTCGATGATGTCGCGCCGCACCTCCGGCGTGGCCGTAGCCGTGACGGCGAGCGTGGAGGGATGGCCCAGGGCCGCACGGGCCTCGGCGATCAGGAGGTACGAGGGCCGGAAATGATGCCCCCACTCGCTGACGCAGTGCGCCTCGTCGACGGCCAGCAGATCGACCCGGAGGCGGTCGGCACGGGCCAGGAAGACGTCCGTCTGCAGGCGTTCCGGGGCCACGTAGAGCAGCCGGTAGCG
>JBFGTT010000437.1:0-3907 GCA_041565995.1 Rhodothermales bacterium | reverse complement strand
GGCTGCCGAACCGCCGGAGGGTGCCCGGGTGCCGGTGCCGTCGGCTGCCGCCCCTGCCGCCTCGCCCCGCACCACCGCGCCGGTGCCGCCTGCCGCGCCCGAGATGGTCGAGCCGCCGACGCCTGCGACTACGGAGCGCCCCGAAGCGCCTGCGCCGTCGGCTGCCGCGCCGGCCGTGGCGCCGGAGGTTGGACGGGCGCCGGTGCCGTCGGCTGCCTGGCCGGATGTGCCGCCCCGCACCGCCGCGCCGGTGCCGCCTGCCGCGCCGGAGGTGGTCGAGCCGCCGACACCTGCGACTACGGAGCGCCCCGAAGCGCCTGCCGGGCGCGAGCCTGCGCCGCGCGGCCCGGCGTTGCGGCCCGCGCCGCCGCCTGAAGCCGGAGCGCCGGTTCCGTCGGTTGGGCGGCAGGCGCGCGCGGCGCCCCGCCTGTCCGACCCGGTCCCGCCGCCGGCCTCGGACGCGGCGCCGACGATCCGGGTCTCCATCGGGCGCATCGAGGTGCGCGCCGTCGCGCCGTCGCCGCCGCGCCGTCAGCCGGTGCGCCAGGCTCCGATGCTCTCGCTCGACGACTACCTCAAGCAGCCACACGGAACGCGGCGATGAGATGAGCAACGCCCTATCCATAGCAGCCGTCACGGCGGTGTTGAAGGATCTGCTCGACTACGCCCTGATCGACCACTCTGTCAACACGGCGGTCAGTGGCGCGGTGACGGTCTCGGCCATCGCCCCCGATCTCATCCCGACCGCCAATAGCGATCCTCCACGGCTCAACCTCTACCTCTACCAGGTCACGCCCAACCAGGGATGGCGCAACGTGGGGCTGCCCTCGCACAGCGACAACGGCCGGCGGTTGACCAACCCGCCCCTGGCCCTCGACCTGCACTACATGCTCACGGCCTACGCTTCGGCGGATTTTCAGGCGGAGATTCTGCTCGGCTATGCCATGCAGCGCCTGCACGAGGTCCCGGTCCTGACGCGCGAGGCCATCCGGACGACGCTCGCGGCCGTCTCGCCGGTTGACGGATCCATCCTGCCGCCCGCCGTGGGCACGCTCGCCGCCTCCGAACTGGCCGAGCAGTTGGAACTGGTGAAGATCACCCCGGAGTCGATGGGCGGCGAAGAGATTTCGAAGCTGTGGACGGCGTTCCAGGCCAGCTATCGCCCCTCGGCGGCCTACCGGGCCTCGGTGGTGTTGATCGAGTCGCGGCAGCCGGCGCGGACGCCGCTGCCGGTGCTGACGCGGGGGCCGCGCGACCTGATCACGGGCCGCGAAACGGGCATCCCGGCCCTGCCGAGCCTGACGCCGCCCTACCCGACGCTGGCCGAGATCCTGCCGCCGAACCAGCAGCCGAGCGCCTACCTGGGCGAGACGGTTCGGCTCGTCGGCCATCACCTGAGCGGCACCGGCGTCACCGTCTTGTTCGAGCATCCGCGCCTGAGCACGCCGCTGCAGGTCGCCCCCACGACCAGTTCGTCGACCGAGATCACGGCGCCGCTCCAGCTGGTCCCGGCCACCGACCCGGCCAACTGGCCCGCCGGCATCTACACGGTCCACGTAGCCCTGACGCAGAACGGCACCGACCGCACGACCAACCGGCTCCCGCTGGCCCTGGCGCCGCGCATCGACAGCATCACCGCCGGCACCGCCGGCACGACGACCACTTTCACCGTGACGACGACGCCCGAAGTGCGGCCCCAGCAAACGGCCTCGCTCGTGGTGGGCAACCGCGAGGTCTTCGCCGAGGACCACCCGGCGCAGACCAACACGCTCACGTTCGAGATGGAGAATGTAGCCGCCGGCACCTACTACGTCCGCCTCCGCGTCGACGGCGTCGAGAGCATCCTGATCGACCGCACGACCAGCCCGCCCACCTTCCTGGCTTCCCAGCAGGTGACGGTATGAACCCCCCGGCAACCACGGCGACCTGGCACGAGGCCAACCAGCGCTACCTGACGGCGGCGCTGGGCCGGGTGCGCGCGGCGCTCGAACGGCACGCCACGCGGACGGAGGCATCGCACGAGGCCCGCGCGGCGTCCGCCTCGCCCGATGGCGCCCCCTGGCACGGCCCGGACCAGGACGGCGGCGGGGAGATGGCGCCGCCGGCACTGGAACAACTCTGCGCGACGTTCGGCCTCTCCGCCTTCGAGCGCGACGTGCTCTTGCTGTGCGCCGGCGTCGAGTTGGAGGCGTCCTTTGCCGCCCTCTGCGCCGACGCCCAGGGGGAGGCACAGCGTCCCTTTCCGACGTTCGGCCTGGCCCTGGCCGCGCTGCCGGAGGCGCACTGGAGCGCGCTGACACCCTCGGCCCCGCTACGCCGGTGGCGCCTGCTCGACGTGGGCGCCGGCAGCAGCCTCACCGCCAGCCCCCTGCGCATCGACGAGCGCGTCCTGCACTTCCTGGCCGGCGTGCAGCACCTCGACGAGCACCTGGCCGGGTTCGTCCGTCCGGCGGCGGTGCCGGAGGGCGGCCTGGTGCCCTCGCATCGCGCCGTGGCCGAGCGGATCGCCGCCACGTGGTCGCAGGAAGCGAGCCGGGGCCGGCTCTCGGCCATCCAGTTGTGCGGCAACGAGGCCGCCGGCAAGCGAGCCGTAGCGGCGGCGGCGTGCGCCCTGGTGGGGCTACAACTCTTCGTGATGCCCGCCGACGCCCTTCCCACCTCGCCTGCCGACCTCGACACGCTGGTGCGGCTCTGGGAGCGGGAAGCCGCGCTCGGTTCGGGCGCCCTGCTGCTCGACTGCGAAGACCTGGCGCCGGGCGACGCCGCCCGCGAGCGCCTCGTCAGCCAGTTCATCGAAGCGGTGGGCAGCCCGCTCCTGGTGGCCGCCCGCGAACGCTGGCCCCTGCGCCACCGCCCTCTCGTCGTGCTCGACCTCGACAAACCCACCCGCCCCGAACAAAGCGCCTTTTGGGAAGGCACGCTCGGAGGGCAGGCGCCCGCCCTCAACGGCCAGATGGACCGGCTCACGGCGCAGTTCGACCTCAGCACGCCCACCATCGAGGCAGCCTGTGCGCGCGCGCGCGGACAGATCCCGCCCGGCGGAGAGGCCGCGCCGGCGGAGATGGAGGCGTTCCTCTGGGAAGCCTGCCGCGTCCAGGCACGCCAGCACCTCGAAGGGCTGGCCCGGTGCCTCGAACCCGTCGCCGCCTGGGACGACCTGGTGCTGCCGGCACTGCAACGGCAGACGCTGCACGACATCGTCGCCCAGGTGCGGCAGCGCGTCCGCGTCTACGAGACGTGGGGCTTCGCCGCCCGGTCGAAGCGCGGCCTGGGCATCAGCGCCCTCTTCGCCGGCCCCAGCGGCACCGGCAAGACGATGGCCGCCGAAGTGCTGGCCCACGAACTCCGCCTCGATCTCTACCACATCGACCTGAGCCAGGTCGTCAGCAAGTACATCGGCGAGACGGAGAAGAACCTCCGCCGCGTCTTCGACGCCGCCGAAGAAGGCGGCGCCGTGCTTCTCTTCGACGAGGCCGACGCCCTCTTCGGCAAGCGCAGCGAGGTCAAGGACAGCCACGACCGCTACGCCAACATCGAGGTCAGCTACCTGCTCCAGCGCATGGAGACCTACCGCGGCCTGGCGATCCTGACGACCAACATGAAAAACGCACTCGACGACGCCTTCCAGCGACGCATCCGCTTCATGGTCACGTTCCCCTTCCCCGACGCGGCGCAGCGGGCCGAGATCTGGCGGCGCATCTTCCCGCCCGAGACGCCCACCGAAGGGCTGGACGTGGAGCAACTCGCCTGCCTGAACGTGACCGGCGGCATCATCCGCAACATTGCCCTGCACGCCGCCTTCCTGGCTGCCGACGCCGGCGAGCCGGTGCGCATGGCCCACCTGCTGCGCGCCGCCCGCAGCGTCTACGCCCGCCTCGAAAAGCCGCTGACCGACAACGAAATCCGG
>JBFGTT010000436.1:0-3907 GCA_041565995.1 Rhodothermales bacterium | reverse complement strand
ATAATCACGATCCGCGTCAGCGATCTGGCCGGCCGGCTTCTCGCAATCCTCGACTTTTTTCGGTACCCAGCAGCGGCCGTCATTACGGAGCGACTCGGACATCAGGGTCAGCTTGGACTGATGCTCGCCGCTCTGCGGGATGCAGGTCGGATGGACCTGGGTGAAGCACGGGTTGGCGAAGAAAGCCCCCCGCTTGTGGCAGCGCCACGCCGCCGTCACGTTCGAGTTCTTGGCGTTGGTCGAGAGGTAGTAGACGTTGCCGTAGCCGCCGGTGCACAGCAGCACCGCATCGCCCAGGTGGCGCTCCAGCGCGCCCGTGACGAGGTCGCGCGTGATGATGCCGCGCGCCCGCCCGCCGACGACCACCAGGTCGAGCATCTCGCGGCGCGGCAGCATCTCGATCTTGCCGGCGTTGACCTGGTGAGCCATGGCCTGGTAGGCGCCCAGCAACAGCTGCTGCCCGGTCTGCCCGCGCGCGTAGAAAGTGCGCGAGACCTGCGCCCCGCCGAACGAACGGTTGGCCAGCAACCCGCCGTACTCGCGCGCAAACGGGACGCCCTGCGCCACGGCCTGGTCGATGATGTTGTTCGAGATCTGCGCCAGGCGGTAGACGTTGCCCTCGCGCGAGCGGTAGTCGCCGCCCTTGATGGTGTCGTAGAACAGGCGCCAGATGGTGTCGCCGTCGTTGGGATAGTTCTTGGCGGCGTTGATGCCGCCCTGCGCGGCAATCGAGTGGGCGCGGCGGGCCGAGTCCTGGATGCAGAAGCTCTTGACGTTGTAGCCCAGGCCGGCCAGCGTCGCCGCCGCCGAGCCGCCGGCCAGCCCCGTGCCCACCACCAGGACGGTGTGCTTGCGCTTGTTGGCCGGGTTGACCAGCTTGGCGGTGTTCTTGTAGGTATCCCACTTCTCCTGCAACCGCCCGGCAGGCACCTTCGATTCCAGCTTTGCGGATGTCGCGAGTTCCATGAGTTTCGTGCTTTGTGCTGCGTTCCCGGTGCGTCGTTTAAGCGCTGAAGTAAATCCACAGCGGCAGCACCAGGAAGCCCAGGGCGATGAGCGCGCCCAGCAGGCCGCCGAGCGTGTAGATCACCGGCGTCAGGCGCGGGTTCGTGGCGCCGAGCGACTGGAAGGCGCTCCAGACGCCGTGGCGCAGGTGGAAGCCCAGCAAGAGCATCACCGCCGGGTAGCCGAAGGCGTAGAGCGGATGCTGGAACTTGTCCTCCAAGAGCCGCTTGAGGTCGCGGATCTGCTCGCCCTCGACGGTCACCACGTACCCCTGCTCGATGCCGGGGCCGTACTTGAACGAGAGCAGGTGAAAGACCAGGAAGACCAGCAGGATCAGGCCCGTGACGATCATCGTCCGCGAGCTGAGCGTCTGCCGGCTCGGCCCGCCGGCGCTGCGGTAGACCCGGTAGTCCACGTCGCGCGCGCGCAGCTTGCGCACGAAGATGTTGACGCCGGTGACGACGTGGAAGGCGAAGAACGCCAGCAGCCCGATCTCGACGGCGTAGAAGAGCGCGCCCAGGCTCGTCAGAAAGTGCGCGTAGCTGTTGTAGGCGTTCGGGTCGCTGCTGAAATAGGACAGGTTGCCCGACATGTGGACGAGCACGAAGAGCGTCAGGCCCAGCCCGGTGATGCCCGTCACCACTTTCTTGCCGATGGACGAGCCGAGGGCTGCCAGCAGCTTGTTTGCTCTCTTGCGCATAAGCCTCGTTTCGGTTGGCGATGCGGAAAATCGCTTCAAGGTACTCGAAATATCCGAAGTACGCTCGGCAAAAAGAGCGGCTTCGCTTCAAAATAAAGTGAAGCTCTTGATCCAATGAAGCAGGGCTTTAATTGTTTTCAGAAATAAGTGAAAAGTACGTTCGGACCACCCCGACGCCCCCGCGCAAGGCAAAGCAAATGATTCCGGAATTTATTATTCTCAACCTACTCGAGGGACCCGCACGATCATCAAGCCTGGATTTTGATGCCGGAACACGACGTGGTGATTGTCGGAGGCGGCGGCGCGGGGCTGCGCGCCGCCATCGCCGTGGCCGAGGCCGCCCCTGCGCTGAGCATCGGCCTGGTCAGCAAGGTCTACCCGATGCGCAGCCACACCGTCTCGGCCGAGGGCGGCGCCGCCGCCGTCATCAAAGACAACGACAGCTTCGACCATCACTGCCTCGACACGATCTCCGGGGGCGACTGGCTCGTCGATCAGGACGCCGTCGAGGCCTTCGTGCACGAGGCGCCCTCGGAGATGATCCAGCTCGAACACTGGGGCTGCCCCTGGAGCCGCGAGCCTAACGGCAAGGTGGCCGTGCGACCCTTCGGCGGCATGAAGATCGAACGCACCTGGTTCGCCGCCGACAAGACGGGCTTTCACCTGCTCCACGCGCTCTTCCAGACCTCGCTCAAATACGGCAACATCACGCCCTACGACGAGTCGTTCGTGACGCGCCTGCTCGTCGAGGACGGACGCTGCCAGGGCGTGGCGGCCATCGAGATGCAGACCGGGCAGGTCGAGGTCATCGCCGGCAAGGCCGTCATCCTGTGCACCGGCGGCGCCGGGCGCGTCTTCCCCTTCACCACCAACGGGGCCATCAAGACGGGCGACGGCATGGCGATGGCCTACCGCGTCGGCGTGCCGCTCAAGGACATGGAGTTCGTCCAGTACCACCCCACGGGGCTGCCCGGCACGGGCATCCTCATCACCGAGGCCGCCCGCGGCGAGGGCGGCATCCTGGTCAACAAGGACGGCTATCGCTACCTGCAAGATTACGACCTGGGCACCCCGCTCGACATCACCGACCCGCGCCACCCGGTCAAGAAAAGCATGGAACTCGGCCCGCGCGACCGGCTCAGCCAGGCGTTCGTGAAGGAGCAGGAGCAGGGCCGCACGATCCCCGGCCCCTACGGCGACGTGGTCCACCTCGACGTACGCCACCTGGGCGAGGCCAAGATCAACCGCAAGATTCCGTTCGTGCGCGAGCTGGCGACAAAGTACGTCGGCATCGACCCGGTGCACGAGCCGATCCCGGTGCGCCCGGTGCTGCACTACTTCATGGGCGGCATCGACACCGACATCGACGGGGCCACGGTGCTGCCGGGCCTCTACGCCGCCGGCGAGGTGGCCTGCGTGTCGATCAACGGGGCCAACCGCCTCGGCTCCAACTCGCTGACCGAGCTGCTGGTCTTCGGCGCGCGGGCCGGGCACGCCGCCGCCCGCTTCGCCGCCGCCAAGCCGGAGATCGACATGGTGGCGCTCCAGAAGCAGGGCGTCGACGAGCAGGCACGCATCGCCGAGGCGTTCATCCGCAAGTCCGGCGGCACCGAGCGCGTGGCGACGCTGCGCCAGGAGATGCGCGAGGCGATGGAGGCCGGCGCCGGCATCTACCGCTCCGCCACCAGCCTGCAAGCCGCCTGCGACAAGCTGGCCCACCTGCGCGAGCGCTTCGACCACATCCAACTCGACGACCGCAGCCTCACCTTCAACACCGAACTGACCGCCGCGCTGGAACTCGACTTCATGCTCGACGTGGCCGAGGCCGTCGCCCACAGCGCCCGCGCCCGCACCGAGAGCCGAGGCTCGCACCAGCGCACCGACTTCCCCGAACGCGACGACGAGCGCTTCCTGAAACACTCGCTGGTCTACCACAACGGCGGCGCGCCGCGCATCGCCTACAAAGACGTGGTCATCACGCGCTGGCCGCCCGGCGAACGGGTCTACGGCAGATAGCACTTCGCTCTGAGGAAGCACGCCCTCCGTCTCAGAGAACATTGAACGAAAGCGAGCGTAGCGCGCGGACAAAGCACAAAGAACCCATGCCGCCAGAAACCATCGCCCTCGAAGTCTTCCGCTACCGCCCCGAGGAGGAACAGGCGCCGACGTTCCAGACCTACGAGGTGCCCCTGAAGCCGGACT
>JBFGTT010000435.1:0-3916 GCA_041565995.1 Rhodothermales bacterium | reverse complement strand
TCGTGTCGGCGCCCAGCGGGTCGTGCTGGACGATGTCGGCGTCGAAGGCTTCAACCCTGGCGCCGGGCAGCGGCTGCCGCCCCTGGCAGGTGACCACGCGCCCGCAAATGGCCCAGAGGCCGAAGCGCTCCAGGAGGTGGCACCAGAAGCGGGCCGGGACGAAGTAGTCCCACGCGGGCGCGGCGAGCACCTCGCCCTGCGGCTTCCAGTCGGGCTGGAGCGACGTGATCGTGAACTGCACCGGCTTGCCCTTGGCTTTCTTTTCGGCGCCCGGCACGGTCGTCAGGCGCACGTCCACCTCGAACGCCTCGCCGTCGTAGCCGTCCTTGTCGTCGTTGAGTTGGAAGCGAAAGGCGCCCCCGGCGTCGGTCCTGGTCTCGGCGATGAGGAAGTCCGCCTTTTTGGCGACCTCCGCTTCCGAGAGCACGTTGAAGGTCGTCTTGGGCGCGGCGGCCACGAGCGCCGGCACGTCCTGGCCCTGGCGATGCCGGTAGAGCCGCACCGTCACGCCGCCGAGCGTCTGGAAACATTCGTCGCACAGGTAAGCGCGCAAACTGCCTTTGAACTGATACGTACTCATGGTACTGCCTCCGTGTGATAAGTTTGAGAGAGATGTTGAGGCAGGTCCCGACCCCTCTTCAGGCCCGGACGCATCATCTGGACGATAGCTGCAACGCCTACCGGATGTGCCTCAACGTTACCTTTTTCGAGCGCGGCTCGCCTCAGAGGTGCGCTTTCTCAAAAGCGGAGATGGCCGCGTTCCGATCAATAAGACGAAATGGACGGCTGAATATAACCTCGCCGCCGAAAAAAATTTTTTAAACGCACGTTGCGCCCCGTGAGCACCAGGCCCTCAAGACGACCGACGATGGACGACTCAAAAACAGACCTATGATCGTCGTCCGTCCATCGTCGGTCGTCTTTGCGCTGGAAAATGCTCCTAACCCACAACGTGGGTTATGCACCGCTACGCCGCGACGGCTTCCTCACGCTCCACCAACTGCAGGATGGCCCGGTGCAGCGCCCCGGCCTTGTCGCGGCCCCACACCTGGACCAGTTCCTCTTCGGACACGTAGCCGATTTGCCGTTTGTGCCGGTGCAGGTAGTCGTTGAGGCGCTGCTCGCAGGCGACGTAGTCTTCGAGCGAGTGCATCACGAGGGGACGGACGCCCGGCTGCTGCTCCATCCGGCGCCGCACCGCGCGATGATGCGTCTGCAGCAGCACCTCCGGCGGCGTCTCTTCGGGCAGTTCGTTCGAGAGCACGCCCTCGACGCCGTGGAAAAGACCGCCCCACTCGTAGTTGTTGGCCGTAGCGATAAACGTGTCGTCGCTCAGCGCCGTGCCGAAGCTGATCCGCTTGAACCCTGAACGTTCCGTCTGTGCGCCGGCAAGATGCTGGAACAGCCGCACGAGGACCTTCCGCAAGCCGCGCACCTCGCAATCCATGATGGTAACCATGTGGGCGCCGTCTCGGCTGAGCAGGACGCGATAAAAGGACGGCCGCAGCGGAAAGTTCAGCTTCGTCCTGTTGCACACCAGGTCGGCCAGGAACCGGTAGCCGTGCGCCTGCAAGTGCTGCTGCGTCACCTCGTAGAAGGCCCGGTCGCAGTGCGGAAAGGCTTCGGGGGAGACGACCGCCGGCTCAAACGGGGTTTCGTAGAATTCTCGGTAAGCAGCCAGAAACTTCGGCGCGGCCTGCCGCGCCCACAGGGCGTTGCGATCCATGATGATCCCCTCGGAAGCTGAAACCGACGGCGAGGGTATCGTCCGGCGAAGGCGCCTGCTAAAGCCATGGGAAAGGGTTGACTGATACCAAACGCCGGGGTTGCGCGAGGCGCCAGGGCAGCATCGCCCCGTGATGCTTCACGTTGCAGCAAAGAGTTCGATGAACTCCTGGCGCTGCTGCGTATCGCCCAGCATGAGCAGTTCTGCGCCGGGGGCCAGCCGGGTCGAAGCAGGCGGGTTGGTGATGAGCACGCCGTCTTGCTGAATAGCCAGGACGTTGAGGCCGGTACGGGCGCCGATCCCGGTCTCGGCGAGGGCCTTGCCGTGGAGCGACGCCGGCAGCGCCAGCGAGAACAGGTCAACGCCTTCGCCGAGCACGATGAGCTCCCGCCCCTGGAGGATCGAAAAGGCCGCCGCTACGCCGAGCGAGTCGTAGCTCAGCACGAAGTCGGCCCCCGCCCGGTGAATGGCCTCGATGTTTCTGGCATGCGTGATCCGGCTGACGATGCGCAGCGCCGGGTTGAGGTGGCGGCAGTAGGAGGCGAGGTAGATATTGACCGCATCGTCGTTGGTGGTCAGGAGCACCGAGGGCGCTTCCATGATCCCGGCGCGTTCGAGCAGGTAGTAGTCCGCCGCATCGCCGGCAAAGGCCTTGTCGCACACCTTGTGGAGGCGCTTGCAGAGCGCCGCGTCTTGTTCGACCACGTGCACGGCCACCTCCTTGTGCTTGAGCGCGCGGGCGGCGGCGCTTCCAACCGTCCCGCCCCCGATGACGAGCACCGGCTTCGGATTGGTGCCGTAGATGACGAACAGGTAATCGAGTTCGCCCAACTGCGCCTCCGTGCCGATGACGACCGGAACGCTGGCCTCCGTGAGCACCATGTGCGGCCGGGCAGGGTGCAGCCGGCCCCGTTCCCAGACGCCGATGATGCTCACGCCCGCAATCTCGCGCAGGCGGGTCTCCCGGATCGTCTTGCCGACGAGCGGCGTCTGATGCACCGGCAGTTCGGCGATCAGCAGGTCCTTATAACGGCCTATGGCGTGCGCCTGCGCGTGCGAGGCGTTGACGCGGCTGGCAAGCTGCTCGCCGAGCCACTTCTTCAGGGGCAGCACGTGCGTGGCCCCGCTGAGTTCGAGCACGTCGATCGAGTCTTCCTTGCCTGCAACCGCTACGATCGGCACCGCCGGCGCCACCTCGCGGACGGTCAGGATGATGTTGGTATTGACCGTGTCCCTTCGGTTGGCAAACACCATCCGGGCGTGGCGTAGCCGAAGCGCTTCGTACGTGTCTTTACTGTCGACCTCCCCGGCCACCGTCGAGATCCCTTCGAGCGAGAGGTTCGACGCCGTGGCCGGGTCGGGTTCGAGGACGAAGTACGGGATGCCTTCCTGCGCCAGGCGCGCGATGAAGCCCGGGGCCATGGTGTCGTGGGCGCAGATGATGACGTGCCCCTGGGTGTCCGGGGGTACCTTGCGCGGCGCACGGGTGTGGATCTGCGTCTCCAACCAGGGCGCGTAGAAGAAGCGGATGAAGGCGAAGGGCAGCACGATCAGCAGCAGCACCACGCCCGAGAGCAGCACCAGGATGCTAAAGATGCGCCCGATGTCGCTCTGGAAGGTGATGTCGCCAAAGCCCAGCGTACTCATCACCGTCAGCGTCCAGTACAGGCCCGTGATCCACGAATGCTCTTCGGCCTCTACGTGCAGCATGATCAGGTGGAAAACCTCGGCGAAGACCAGCACCACCACCAACACGAAGGCCACGTACTTGAGCAGTGCCCGGACGTTGCGCTGGACTTTCTTGTCGCTGAAAAAGTAGGAAAGCTGTGTGCTGACGAGTTTCATGGGGATCCCGTGCCGTTCAATTACACTCGGGTTTCACCAGCGTGGCGTTTTTGGCGCTAAGCCAGCGCGCTCTCGGATCCGGCATTGGCCACGAACAGGCACGAGGAGCGGGTGGCCTGGATCATCCGGGCGACGAACGCGAGGTCGGGGCCGGCGCCGTCGGACCCCGGTCGGAGGCCCATGATGTCCATGTCCGATTGCGGGGCCTGGGCGACGCAGGCGTCGAAGGAACCGGCCATGACGACCGTCCGGGCTGCCTCCGGGATGCGGCAAAGATCCCGAAGTTCCTCCACGTGCGTGCGCGACGCCTCCGCCTCGGCCTCGTCTGGAACGACGCTGATCAGG
>JBFGTT010000434.1:0-3918 GCA_041565995.1 Rhodothermales bacterium | reverse complement strand
CGGCGACTTCGGCGGCGGCGCCCCGTCCGGCGCGGAAGACTGGGGCATGACCATCTACCGCGTCGCCGACGCTCCGCCCGTCCCCAACCCTGGGAATTAGCTGCAACGTTCGGCGCCCGCCGCTTGCATTGTTGCCTGAAATCCTGCTTACTGTACCTCCAGGCCCCCCCGCACCACGAGCCTGGAACCATGCATACGATCGAGTTGAAGATCTACGTCGAGGGGGACTTGCAGGAGTTCCTCATCGCCGAACTGGGCGACCTGGACTTCGACGTCTTCGAGCAGGAGGACGCCTTTGTCAACGCCTACATTTCCGCCCCGCGCTGGGACGACGTCAAGCGCGAACACGTCGCAAACTGGCTGCGTTCGCACGGCCAGGCCGTCCCGGTGCAGGAGTGCGTCATCCCGGCGAAGAACTGGAACCGGCGCTGGGAGGAGACCGTCAAGCCGCTGGTCATCGGCCCCTTCCTGGTCAAACCCACCTGGGCCGACGCGCCGCCGCAGCACGCCGGTAAGATCCTGCTGGAGATCGACCCGAAGATGAGCTTCGGCACCGGCTACCACGAGAGCACCCGCCTGGCGCTGCGCTTCCTGCCGGAGCTGATCCGAGGCGGCGAGCACGTGCTCGATGCGGGCACCGGCACCGGCATCCTCGCCATCGCCGCCGTCAAGCTGGGCGCCGAGTGGGCCGTGGCCTTCGACGTCGACCCATGGGCGCAGCAAAACGCCATCGAGAATTTTTACCTCAACGGCGTCGACGGGCAGGTGGCCTTCCGCAAGGGCGACATCGCCGTGGTGCCGGAGGACGACTTCGACCTGGTCCTGGCCAACATCAACCGGAACGCGCTGCTGGACCTGCTGCCGGCCTTCGCAAGCAAGGTGAAGCCGGGCGGGCACGTGGTCCTGGCCGGCCTGCTCACGCGAGACCGCCGGCGGATGCTCAAAGCGGCGGCCCCGCACGGCTTCTCGGCGGCGCGCGAAGCCAGCGAAGGCGCGTGGTGGGCGGTGGTGTTGGGGAAGCGCGAACAGGGATAAACGCCCTCATGGCCCTTCCCGCTCCCCCCTTCCCCCGCCGTATAGCCGCCATCGACGTGGGGACGAACACGGCGCTGCTGCTGGTGGCCGAGGTGGCCGCCGACGGCGCGATGACGCCGCTGCACGAGGCCGAGCGCTTCATCCGGCTCGGCGAAGGCGTCGACGCGACGGGGCGCGTGACGGCGGCGGCCCTGCACCGGCTGCGCGAGGCCCTGCTCGCCTACCGCGCCGTCGCCGGGGACTTCGGCGTGGCGGAGGTCGTTGTCGGAGCCACCAGCGCCTCGCGCGACGCCCGCAACCAGGCCGCACTGATCGACTTCGTGCGGCGCGAGACGGGCCTGCGCTACGAGATCCTCTCGGGCGAGGACGAGGCCGCGTGGAGCTTCCTGGGCGGGCTGTCTGCCCTCGACGATCTGGCCGGCCCCTGCGCCGTCGTCGACGTCGGCGGCGGCTCGACCGAGATCGCCGTGGGGGACCGCGCTGGCGGCGTCACGTTCCGGCGCAGCCTGCCCCTCGGCTCGGTGCGCCTGACGGAACGCTTTTTTGCCGCCCTTCCGCCCGATGCCGCCGCCGTCGAGCGCTTCGAAGCCGTCGCCGCGCGCTCGCTCGACGCCGCCGCCCTCCCGCTCGACGCCGCGCTGCCGCTCGTCGGGGTGGACGGCACGGTGGTGTCGCTGGCGCTCCTGCGCGCTGGCGCCTCGACGTGGGCCGAACTGGGCGCCGCGCCCGTCTCGCTCTCTGCCGCCGACGTGCACGCCTGGCGCCGCCGGTTGCTGGCGATGCCGCGCGAAGAGATCCTGGCGCTCAACCCCGCCGTCATGACGGGCCGCGCCGACGTCTTCCCCGCCGGCGTGCTCCTCCTCGACGCGGTGATGCGGCGCTTCGGCCTGCCCGCCTGCCGCGTCAGCCCACGCAGCCTTCGCCACGGCCTGGCGCTACGCTGGGCACGGCAAAGCGCCTCGGGGTGATCCATTCAATCCATCCCCCCGCGCGGTGGAACAATCAATAACGCCTCTCGTCCTACACCGGCACCCTCAAAACCTTGATAATTTTGCGCCCGTAAAATTTTATGAGCGTCACGCCCGGAGAAGTTTTGCGTGCCCTGGCTACCGTCGTCGAGCCGGAGAGCGGGCGCGACATCGTCCGCCTGGGGATGGTCAAGGGCCTCGCCATCGAAGGCGACGCGGTGTCCTTCACGATCCTGCTCAAAGACCCCCGCTCGGCGTTTGCCGGGCAGGTGGAGGCAGCCTGCCGCAAGGCCATCCACGAGGCCGCCGGGCTGCACCTCGACGTGCGGGTGGACCTCGACAGCGAGATGATCTCGCTGGGCGCCGAGGTCCAGGGCGGCGGGCATGGGGCGAAGCCTGAACTGGGCGTGCAGCACACCATCGCGGTGGCCTCGGGCAAGGGCGGCGTGGGCAAGAGCACCGTGGCCGTCAACCTGGCCGTGGCGCTGGCCCGGCAGGGCTACGACGTGGGCCTGGTCGATACCGACATCTACGGCCCGTCGGTGCCCACCATGTTCGGCATCACCGACGAGAAGCCGCGCGTGAGCCAGCAGCGCAAAATCTTGCCGCTCGAAAAATACGGCGTGCGGCTGCTCTCGATGGGCTTCATGGTCGATCCGGCGCAGGCCGTCATCTGGCGCGGGCCGATGGTCTCGAGCGCCGTCCGGCAGTTCCTGGCCGACGCCGAGTGGGGCGGCCTCGAATACCTGATCCTGGACCTGCCCCCCGGCACCGGCGACATCCAACTGACCATCGTGCAGACCGTCGCGCTCACCGGCGCCGTCATCGTCTCGACCCCGCAAGCGGTGGCCCTGGCCGACGCCCGCAAAGGCGTGGCGATGTTCAACAACGTCAACGTGCCGGTGCTGGGCATCGTCGAAAACATGGCCTACTTCACCCCGCCCGACCTGCCCGACCGCAGGTACTACCTCTTCGGCGAGGGCGGCGCGCGCCGCCTGGCCGACGAGCTGGCCGTGCCGTTCCTGGGCGAGATCCCGCTGGAGCAGGCCGTCCGCGAGACGAGCGACGCGGGCCGGCCCATCGTGGCAGCCGCTCCGGAGAGCGTCTCGGCGCGCGCCTTCGACGCCGCCGCGCGCAGCATCGTGGCGCAGGTGGCCCGCCGCAATGCCGAGCAACCGCCCACGCAGCCGGTCGAAATCCTCTACCGTTAAAATTTGATCTGCGATCAAAATTTAATAGGCGTGATCTTTTTGGGAGGGTGGTCGTTGCAGTAGCGTAGCAGGAGCAAAAAAGCGCGTGACACGGCGGGAGCGTCCCTATGGCTGACGACGAGAAAAACGTGCCGGTGGAGGGCTATCATCCGGATGCCGACGCGGAACTGCGGCGCCGGGTCGAAGAGGGCCTCGACATGATCCGGCCCTACCTGATGGCCGACGGCGGCTCGGTGCGGCTCTTGAGCATCACCGAGGACCTGGTCGTCGAACTGGAGTTGATGGGGGCCTGCGGCACCTGTCCGATGAGCACGATGACGCTGCGGGCGGGCATTGAGCAGGCGCTCAAACGCACCGTGCCGCAGATCACGCGCGTCGAAGCCGTCAACGCGCCGACGGCGTATTGATCAAGCTTCCGCCGCCACCCTTTCGCCCCGGATGCCGCCGCGCCTCCGGGGCTTTTTTCGTGCCGGCGGAGGAGGCCGCCGTCGTTCGTCCTACTCTACGCGCGCCTCGAAGAAAGGCAGGAAGAACCAGCGGCAGGCGGCGTCGTGCGAGAGCGAGGCGCCGGGTTCGAAGACGAGGCGGAGCAAGGTGCGGCGCCCGACGGCGAGGTCGGCGTCGAGCGGCAGTCTGAGCGGGGCGCCGCGCGCGAGCGTCAGCGGGCCGCCGGCGTTGGCGTCGTACTGCACGAAGACGTCGGT
>JBFGTT010000433.1:0-3935 GCA_041565995.1 Rhodothermales bacterium | reverse complement strand
TGCTGCGCGACTTCCTGCACGACCAGTTCGCCCCGCAGCAAACCATCCACGGCTCGCTCGTCGACGTCTACGGCATCGGGCTGTTGCTCTTGGGCAAGGCCGGCATCGGCAAGAGCGAAGTGGCGCTCGACCTGGTCGAACGCGGCCACCGCCTCGTGGCCGACGACGTGGTCATCGTCACCCAGAAAGAAGAACAACTGCTCATGGGATCGGGCACGGACCTGGTGCAGCACTTCATGGAGATACGCGGCCTGGGCCTGGTCGATATCCGGGCCATGTTCGGCATCCGGGCCATCCGCTTCCAGAAGCGCGTCGAGGTCGTCGTGCAGATGCAGCTGTGGGACGAGCAGGAGGAGTACACGCGCCTGGGCATGGTCGACGAGACGTATGACATCCTGGGGGTCGAGTTGCCGGTGGTGAAACTGCCCATCACGCCGGGCAAGAACATCACGGTGATCTGCGAAGTCATCGCCATGAACCACCTGTTGCGGCACTACGGCTACGACCCCGCCGAGGTCTTCTCGAAACGGCTGGCCGAGAAGATCAGCAAGAAAGGCTCGCCGGTGCCCACACGCGGCATCGAATACTTCGAGCACGACTATGAATGAGGCTTAACGGCGGCTACCGGCGGGTCGATGCTTGAAGCGCGCGGCGGCAGGGCGGCACAAACGCCGGCGCCGGGCGTACGAAGGCCTCGCCGTCGTTTTTTCGGGCAATTAGCCGGAAATTCGAGATAGCACGCCGCGCGGCCCTGTTGACACGGCGGGGTAGCGGCGGCTATATTCACAAGACTTTCGACCGTTCCGGCTTTTCTATCGGAGCAGGAGAAGGCTCGCCGTCGCATCGGCGCTCGTTCGGACGCGGGTTCCCCACCGGCTTTGCTCCGCAGGCTCGCTGCCGCGCCGCCCGGCGGCGTGTTGCTTCACGTTGACCCTCTCGTTCTCTATGCCGAAGAACCGATACTATCACTACGACCACGAGACGTGCTCCTTCGTGGAAGTCCAGCCCCGCCGCACGAAGGTCTACGTGCAGTTCTCTGCGATAGCCGTAGGAGCGTTGATGCTGGCAGCGTTGATCGTGCTGGGCATCGACCGGTTCACCGAGACGCCGCAGGAGCTGGCCTTGCAGGCCGAGAACGAAGCGCTGCAGCAGCAACTCCAGCACACCGAAGCACGCATCGACGAGTTCTCCGACGAACTCGAAAAGCTCTCCGCCGCCGATCAGAATCTCTACCGGGTCCTGCTCCACGCCGACCCCATCTCGGAGGACCTGCGGCAGGTAGGCGTCGGCGGCACCGATCCCTACGGCAAGTTCACCCGGTTCAGCGCGCCCACCTCCCAGCTCTTGCGCGAGACCGCGCAGAAGCTCGACCAACTCGAACGCCAGCTCAGCCTCCAGAACACGAGCTACCGGGAACTCTCGGAACTGGCCCAGGAGCACGAACACTGGCTGGCCCAGATGCCGGCCATCCTGCCGGCCAACGGCAGGGTGATCTCCGGCTACGGCATGCGCCGCCACCCGATCTTGAAGTTCACCCGCATGCACAAGGGCATCGACATCCTGGTGGGCACCGGCACCCCCGTCTTCGCCACGGGCGAGGGCGTCGTCAAGGAGGCGGAGCGGAGTTCGGGCTACGGCCTCAACGTGGTCATCTCGCATCCGGAGGCCGGCTACGCCACGCGCTACGCGCACCTCTCGCGCATCCCTGCCAACATCCGCCCGGGCGTGCGCGTCAAGCGGGGCGAGTTGATCGGCCTGAGCGGCAACACCGGCCTGTCGAAGTCGCCGCACCTGCATTACGAAGTGCACGACCGCGAAGGGCGCGCGCTCAACCCCATCTATTTCTTCGCCCCGAGCATGACGCCGCAGCAATACAAAGCGCTCCTGGCGGCCTCGGAAAGCTCCAGCATCTCGCTCGACTAGGCGCGCCGCGCCGGCACCTGTTCCGCTTTTTCTACGGGTTCCCCGCACCGCTGGGAACCCATCGTTTTTTAGGGCGAATGATGGAGGGATAGCGCATAGCGACGCCGCTGCGTAGCGCAGGCTTGCTTTTTTGGCATGGGCGTGCTATCGTGCCTGCCCGTTGGCTCTCGGACCGTTGCCAGCTAAAAGCACCCTCACCCACGCACAAACCTGTTTTAGCTGACTATGGGCTATTGGACGCTGGAACTCGCCGTCTCGCTCGAAGACGCTCCCTGGCCTGCCACGCGAGACGAACTCATCGACTACGCCGAGCGCACGGGGGCGCCCCTGGAGGTGATCGAGAATCTCGAGGAGCTGGAGGACGACGGGGAGCCTTACGAAAGCATCGAAGAAATATGGCCGGACTTTCCTACGGCCGACGACGACTTCTACTACGAGGACGAGTAGCGCTTCGTCTGCAGGCTGCTCGTGGGCCTGAAGGGCGAGCCGGCGGCGCGCCGCCGCAGCCCCGGCCCGCAGGCGCGGTGCAACGGTCGTGGACCCAGATCGTGTTGCGAGGACCGACATCTCCCCTTTGTGTGCGTGCACCTTCGCGGGCACGCGTTTTTTTTGGCGTCCTGCTCTGCCTGCTCTGCCTCGTCGCGCCGGCGCAGGCCCGGCAGTCGGCGCCGCCCGCCGATTCGGCGCACGCGCCGCCTCGCGTCGCCAAAGTGCGCTTTACCGGCAACGACGACTTTTCGGACGAGGCGCTCCGCCTGCGCGTGCGCATGGCGCCCAACCGGCGTTTCCTGGGCATCCCCAGCTTTACGTGGTGGCTGTGGATCTACCGGCTCGGCGCTTCGGGCACCTTTGGCCGGCGCGTGGGGCAGGCCCTGATGAACAGCGGCGAGCCGCCGGCCGACCTCGACGCCTCGGTGGTGGCCGCCGACGCCGAGCGCCTCGAACTCTTCTACCAGCAGGAAGGCTTCCGGGAGGCGCAGGTGGACGTCCGGATCGACACCACGCGCCGGGGCACGCGTGCAGAGGTTACGTACGCGGTGCGGCAGGGGCGGCCCACGTACGTGCGCCGCGTGGCCTACGAGGGCCTCGACGCGCTGGAGGCGGCGCAGCAACTACGCCTGGCGCGCGGCGCGCTGCTGCGGCCCCGTCGCCTCGACCCCCAGGCCCCGCTCCGCTTTGAGGCCCGCCGCCAGCGCTATTCCGAGCCGCTGCTGCTCGAGGAACGCCGGCGCGTGCTGGCCTTCCTGCGCGACGAAGGCTTCGCCGCCGTCACGCGCGACTCTATCCGCGCCTACGTCAGGCCCTACCGGCCCGATTCGTTCGACGTGACGTTGCGCGTCAACCTCGGCCCGCGCTACCGCTTCGGCGCCGTGCGCTTCGACGTGACGGGGCCCGAGGAGCGCCTGCGGCTGCGCGCCGACACCCTCGCCGCCGGGCTGCCCGCCGCGCCGGTGACCTGGCAGATCCGCCACGAAAGCCGCCTCAAAGCCGGCCTGCTGACCCGCTCGCTCCAGTTCCGCCCCGGCGACTGGTACAACCAGGCACAACTGCTGGCGACGAAGCGCCGCCTGGAGGCCACCGGCGTCTTCTCCTTCACCGACATCGTCTCGCTACAGCCCGACAGCGCGGCGGCACCGGGCGCGCCGCTGTTGCCGCATCGCATCGAGGTGCGCACCCGGCCCCGGCATCGGATCCGCTTCGAGACGTTCATGGTGCAGCGTAGCGGCCTCTTGAGCGGCGCCGACAACGAACTGGGCACCGGCCTGGGCGTCTCCTACGAAAACGCCAACATCCTCGGCAGCGGCGAGACGTTCCGCCTGAGCACCACCGGCTCGATTGCCGCCGACCTGGACTCGACGCTCTTCACCTCGGCGCAGGCCGAAGTGACCAGCTCGCTGACGCTGCCCTACCTGCCGCCGCTGCTGCGCGGCCTCGACCGCCGGCTCAACCTCTACCAGGCCCGCACGCGCCTGGCCTTGAGCCTGGTGACGGCCCGCCGCGAAGACCTGCGC
>JBFGTT010000432.1:0-3948 GCA_041565995.1 Rhodothermales bacterium | reverse complement strand
TGCGCCGGGGCCTGCCATAGCGCCGGCACCGCCTTCGCCCGGCAATCGGATCTGGTGCTGACCGAGGACGTGGCCTACCGGCAACTCGTCGACGTGCCAGCCGCCAACGAAGCGGCGGCGGCCGACGGGCTGCTGCGCGTCAGCAGCGAGGGGCCGGCGGGGCTGGAAAAGAGCTTCCTCTGGGAAAAGATCAACGCGCCCAACGAAGATCACTTCTACGAGGACCACCCCCACTACGGCGCGCTGATGCCCCTGGGCGCCCCGCCTCTGACCTACGGCGAGCTCGAATACATCCGCCAGTGGATCTACGCCGGCGCCCCCGAAACCGGCGAGGTGGCCGACCGCGCGCTGCTGGCCGACACGGCGCGCTACAGCCCGACGGCCTTCGAAGCGCTGGCGCCGCCGCCCAACGGGCGGGCCTTCCGCCTCGGACCGTTCGACGTACCCCCGCGCAACGAGCGCGAGTTCTTCGTCTACGAGCCGCTCGACCTGACCGCCGACGTGTTCATCGACCGCGTGGAGATGACCATGCGGCCCGGCAGCCATCACTTCCTCCTCTACACCTTCGACGAGAGCATCCCGCCGGGCCTCGTGCCGGCGCCGGGCCAGATCCGCGACCTGCGCACCGAGACGGGCCAGCCCCTCCTGCAAAACTACCAGCCGATGCTCTACCACGTCTTCTTCGCCGGGACGCAGTGGCCGCGCATGAACTACCACTTCCCCCCCGGCGTGGCGCTCCGCCTGGAAGCCGGCACCGGCCTGGACCTCAACAGCCACTACGTCAACCGGGGCTCGGCGCCGATGCAGGGCGAGGTGCACGTCAACCTCCACTACGCCGACCCCGCCGAGGTCCGGCACACGGCGCAGGTGCTGAGCCTCAACAACTTCGACATCAACCTGCCGCCGGGACGCGTCACGACGCTCAGGGAGGACTTCTTCTTCTCCGAGCGCCATCACATCTTCCAACTCTTCTCGCACGCGCACGAGCACATGGTCGAGTTCCGGGTGGAGATCCTCGGCGGCCCCCGCAGCGGCGAGTTGATCTACGTGGCAACCGACTGGGAGCATCCGCCCATCCTGGAACTGAACCCGCCGTTGACGCTCGAAGCCGGCCAGGGCCTGCGCCTCATCGTCACCTACGACAACCAGACCAACCGCACGCTCCGCTTCGGCCTGCTCAGCGAGGACGAGATGATGATCCTCTTCGGCTATTATTACACCGATTGAGCGCCCGCCGGCGCAGAGAACCCCGGCCTCGCCTCGACGGTTGAAAAACGACGACCATCAGATTTCGCAGCGCGTATGCCGGGGGTACGTAGATTCAAGGCGGGGCTGGGCTGGATGGCGCTGTGCCTGCTCGTGGGCGCGGCGCAAGGGCAGGACGTGCCGCCGCCCGGCGAGACGATGTGGTTCGAGGTGGAATCGAACGCCCTCGGCTTCGGCGAGATGGACCCGGACTTCGAAGCCCTGCCCGAACGCCTCCTGGTGCGCGTTCACA
This sequence comes from Rhodothermales bacterium, assembly GCA_041565995.1. Lineage (GTDB taxonomy): Bacteria > Bacteroidota > Rhodothermia > Rhodothermales > JBFGTT01 > JBFGTT01. Next base: position 2,450 of record JBFGTT010000432.1, on the reverse strand, counting down.
GCGACCGGGACTGGGCGCTACGGCTGCTGCCCAGCCCGGGCCTGCTCGTAGAGACGGGCGCCTCGGTACCCCTCGACCGCCTGCACTGGCGGCCCGGCGCCACCGGCCCGTTCGTCCCGCTCGACAACAACAGCCCCGTCACGCTCGCCTCCGGGCCGCCTACCGGCGCAGCGGGCGACCTGGTGCTCACCGAACTCTGGCTGCGCCTGCACGAGAACGATCCGACGGGCCGGTATCGCTTCGACCTGCGCCTGGTCGTCGAGCCGCTCGACCGGATGGAGGCGCGGCCTGACCCCGCCGCCAAACGCGCGCCCGCCGAAACCAACGACCAGACGGTCACCGTCACCGCCTCCGCACAGGGCCTCTTCGAGTGCACCCTCAACCTGACCGGCTTCGACTTCGGCGACGTGGATCTGAGCGGCTCCAGCTTCGGCACGCCCAACGTGGTGGCCCTGGGCCGCAACGCCACGAACACCGGCGGCCTCTACCAAAACGCACCCGGGTCGGTCACCTGGCAATGCCGCTCGGCGCCCAAGAGCACCGTCGGCATCGCCCTGGCGACCACCGCCGCCGACCATACCGGCGGCATGGCGACCAACGACATCGAAGTCCGCATCCCTTCCTCTTCGCAGGGCGGCACCTCCACCGGCTACCAGCTCTTCGCCAGCCAGGCCCCGCTCATCACCGGCATGTTTGTGGGCAACGGCTCCAACGCCGCCAACGGCACCCTGGACCTGCGCCTGACCGTCCTCGACGCCGACCCGCCGGGCGTCAACACCTGGATCGTACGCTTGCGCGCGGCAGGCAATCCCTGAAAACAGACTCATAATGATACGAGGCGCCGCTGCGGCCCGGCGCCACCGTGCGCCGGCGGCGAATGCGTCCGGGCGGGCCACAGCGCGCCGAGGAGCCGAAAACGGGCGTTTCCTCCATCCCAACACACGCCGCCAGGCACGCCCCGCACCGCACACCCCGACGGCCCATGCCACCCCCGGCCCGATTGGCACGACCATTGAGCAAGATCTGTTCGAGGCACGCACGGGGCGTTCGCCCAGATTTCCGTTTCTCCAAGTCAGCTCCTCAGGCCCATGCGGTACGTTCCTCCGCAGCGTAGCAGGGCACCTCTCGGACGTACCGGTCTCTGCATCGGAGCGTGTTTGATCCTCACGCTCCTGGGCGCGCAGGGCGCGGCGGCGCAGCGAAACGTGGAGGCCGCCGTCAACGTCAGCGTCAGAAACCTGGGCCACTTCGGGTGCACGTTCAACACCGAGCGCTTCGACTTCGGCGACCTCGATGCCAGCGGCGCCGTCTTCGGCACGCCCAACGTGGTCTCGAAAGGAAGGAGTGCGTCCAAGGCCGGCACCGCGTACGAAAACACCGCCGGCTCGATTGTGTGGAGTTGCCGCGCCGCGCCACGGAGCACGATAGACATCGCGCTCGTCTCCACCGGCGGCGACCACACCGGCGGCATGCAGGCCGACGACCTGGAGGTGCGCCTCGCCTCTTCGCAGGGCGGCACCTCCACCGGGTTTCAAGCCTTCACCAGCCAGGCACCGCTCCTCACCGGCCTGTCGGTCGGCAATGGCGCCAACGCCGTCTCCGGCACCCTGGACCTGCTCCTGACCGTCCTCGACGCCGACCCGCCGGGCGTCAACACGTGGGTCGTCCGTTTGCGCGCGGCCAGCACGCCGTGAACGGATCGACGCACCGCAGGCCGTCTTGCTCTTCTCCGTAGCGCCGCGTTCGCACAGCCGCTCGCAGCCCGAATGAGGGTTGGGCAGGCGCTCTTAAGCGCGCCGTGAAACTAGCCGATACCGCGTCTGCTACGTGTCTCCTGCGGCGGTTCTGCCGGCGCAAGCAGGCACCGACAGCGCACCTGGACGCCATGTCCCTTCTGCGGCGTCTTTTTTAGGAGCCTGAAAAGGAGTATCGGCTATGAGAAGTATCTGCCTGTTCATAGGCATCGGCCTGGCCCTCGCGCTGGCCGGTGCACCCGGGGCGATGGCGCAACGAACGTCGAACCCGTCCGTCATGGTGCTCGCCAATAACCAGGGCATCTTCGAGTGCACCATCAACGTGCCCATCTTCGACTTCGGCAACGTCAACGCCGACGGGGCCGACTTCGGCACACCCAACGTCACGGCGCTCGGACGTAACGCGGGTAACAACGGCGGCGAGTACGAAAACAACGCCGGCTCGGTCACCTGGACCTGCCGCGCCGCCCCGCCGAGCACCGTCGACATCGCGCTCAATTCCACCGCCGCCGACCACACCTTCGGCGGGATGGACGACGACGACCTGGAAGCCCGCATCCAGGACACCGCAGGCGGCACCTCGACGGGCTATCAGCTCTTCACCAGCGGCCTCAACCTCATTACGGGTATGAGCGTGGGCAACGGCGCCAACACCGCCTCGGGCGACCTGGACCTGCGCCTGACGGTCCTCGACAC
>JBFGTT010000431.1:0-3954 GCA_041565995.1 Rhodothermales bacterium | reverse complement strand
GGCATGGCGCCCAGGTGCACCGGGATGTGGGCGGCCTGCGCCACGAGGCGTCCTTCGGCGTCGAAGACGGCGCAGGAGAAATCCAGCCGCTCCTTGATGTTGGGCGAGTAGCTGGTGCGCCGCAGCGTCACGCCCATCTCCTCGGCCACGCCGGCGAAGCGGTGGCGGTAGAGTTCGAGCAGGATCGGATCCATCGATTGCGGATTGCGGATTGCGGAGTGCGGATTGTTGGAGTGTACGGAGAAGCATCATGAATCGCGACGGACGCTGTCAAGACAAACCTTCACCGGGGGCGGGCGTTCAACAGAGCGCCTGTACCGCTCTCGACCGTCCGGACTGATGCAACCTGACTCCTACGTCACGCTCGAAGCCTACCTGGCCCTCGATGCCGACGCCGATGTCAAGCACGAATACTGGGATGGGCAGGTCATCGCGATGGCCGGCGCCGAGCCGGAGCACAATCAGCTCACGGCCAACCTGGCTACGGAATTCAACACCCGGTTGCGGTCGCAAGGGTGTCGGGTGGCTGTGGCCGATCAGCGGGTGCGCGTGGGCCAAGGCTACGTCTATCCCGACGTCGTCGTGGTGTGCCGGGACCCGGACTACCTGGACACGCGCCCCAGGACGCTGACGAACCCTGAACTCATCGTAGAAGTCCTTTCGTCGTCTACCACGGAGCGCGATCTTGAAGACAAGCTGCTGGCCTATACCCGCCTGGACAGCTTGAAGGAGTACTGGATTGTTTCGTCGGCGCGGCCCCTGGTGATGCGATACGCGCGTCGAGATCAGGAATGGGTGCTCCACGCCGTGCTGGGGATGGAAACGACCGTGCAGAGCGATCATTTTGGCCTTGAGATCCCCATGATTGATCTCTATGCCCTCGTGTTCGACGAGGCGTCTGCTTCGAGGCAGTAGCCTATTCCGCATCCGGCCTGTCAAACGCCTCGACGGGGGCGCCGCTGTAGCTGTCGACGTGGAACTGCCAGGCGCCGTCGGCCTGCCGCTTCGCCACCGTCACGAACTTGCCGACGCTGGTGCGTTCCTCGCCGTCGGATTTTGTTGAGACGAGCCGGTAGTAGCCCACGTCGTAGGCCAGGTCGCCGCTGAGGGCGCGGTCGACGATGCGGAATGCGATGCGGAGCGCGACGCCGTTTTCTTTCGAGCGGGTGAAGAACGAGGCGAAGTTGTCGAGGATGGCCGGGCGGCCTCGCAGCATGTCGCCGTCGCCGCCGGAGAGGTAGCGGGCGTCTTCGGTGTAGAGGTTCGCGACGATCTGCGGATCCAGTTTTTCGTAGGCCTCGCTGAAGCGCGCGTAGACGGCGTCGAGGGCGGCTTCGTCGGCGGTGGGTGGATTCTCCTGGGCCTGGGCCGTGCATCCGGCCAGGATCAGGAAGGCAAGGAGCAGCAGCCGGGACGGGGGGCGGGGCGATAGTTTCATGACGGCCTCTCAGGTTGCGGGTTGACGAAGCGTGATCTTTTCGATCCAGAGGTTGCGCCAGGCGTCGACGCGGGCGTGCCAGCCGGGCGGGAGGACGAGCGTAGTGTCGTACTGGAAGACGAGCGCGGGTCCCTCGAAGCGGTGTCCGTGGCTCAGGCGGTCGCGGTCGTAGCACGCCGCCGCCGTCGGGCCGGACGCGTCGAACCAGACGGTTTGTTCGCCGATACGGGCCGTCTGTGCGTCGGTTGCTGCGGCGGGTTCGGGGGCGAAGGCGGGTCGGGCGCCGGGGAGGCGGCCCCGCAGGCGCAGCGTCACGGCCTCGACCGGCTCCTCCGGGCGGGCGTAGCCGTAGCGCCGGGCGTGCTCGTCGTGGAAGGCACGGGCGGCCTCGCGCAGCGGCCCGGCACCGACCGGCAGCGCCAGGGGGATCTCCAGCTCGTAGCTCTGCCCGGCGTAGCGCAGATCCAGCAAGGCTTCGAGCGCCGGCGCCTCGGTGCCTTCGCGTTCGAGCACGGCGCGCACCTGGCGGGATAGCGCCCCGGCGGCCTCACGGAGCGGGGCGGGATCGGCCTGCAGCACGGCGAGGGGCTGGAGGACGGCCTGCGAGGCGTCGTAGACCACGTCGGCCATGAGCAGGCCCAGGGCGCTGAGTACGCCGGGGTGGGGGGGCACCAGCAGGCGCGTCACGCCGAGGGCTTCGGCCAGGTCGCAGGCGTGCAGCGGCCCCGCCCCGCCGAAGGGCGCCAGCACGTAATCGCGCGGGTCATAGCCTCGCTCGACCGAGACGCGGCGCAGGGCGCGCTCCATCGTCGCGTTCGCCACGCGCAGCACGCCCAGGGCGGCTGCTTCGGCGGAAAGACCCATCCGCCGGCCCAGCCCTTCCAGCGCCGCGCGGGCCGCCGGGGCGTCGAGGCGTAGTGCGTCGGAGCCGCCGAGGAAATGATCCGCGTCGAGCCGGCCCAGGATGAGGTTGGCATCGGTGACGGTCGGCTCGGCGCCGCCGCGCCCGTAGCAGACGGGGCCGGGGTCGGCGCCTGCGCTTTCGGGGCCGACGCGCAGCACGCCGCCGGCGTCCACCCGCGCCATGCTGCCGCCGCCCGCGCCCACGGTGTGGATCTCGATGGCAGGCAGCCGCAGGGGCAGTTCGGCGACGACGCTCTCGGCGGTGTGCGGGACGGCGCCGGGGCAGAGCGCCACGTCGGTGCTGGTGCCGCCCATGTCGAAGGTCAGCAGGCGCGGCGCGTCGGTGTCCATCGCCCGTTGCGCCAGGCCGAAGGCGCCCACGACGCCGCCCGCCGGGCCGCTGAGCACCAGGCGGGCCGCCTGCGCCGCCGCCTGCGCCGGCCCGATGGTCCCGCCGTTGGACTGCATCACGGCCATCGACCGCCGGCCCAGCGCCTGGTCGAGGCGTTCGAGGTAGCGCGCCACCAGGGGGCGCACGTAGGCGTTGATGACCGTCGTAGCGGTGCGCTCGTACTCGCGGTATTCGGGCAGGATGTCGCTGCTGAGCGAGATCGGAACGTCCGGCAGGCGCGCGCGCAGCAACGCGGCGACGCGGCGCTCGTGGTCGGGGTTGCGGAAGGAGAACAGCAAGACGACGGCGACGCTCTCGACGGCCTCGACGGCCAGACGTTCGGCCAGCTTTTCGACGGCGGTTTCGTCGAGCGGGATGAGTGTGCGACCGTCTTTGTCGAGCCGTTCGGGCACCCCGAAGCGCCGAGCCTGCGGCACGAGCGGCGGCGGGCGATGCTGGCTGAGGCGGTAGAGGTGCGGGCGGTTCTGCCGCCCGATGGCCAGCACGTCGGCGAAGCCCTCGGTGGTCAGGAGCGCCGTGCAGACGCCGCGCCGTTCCAGCAATGCGTTGGTGGCTACCGTCGTGCCGTGGACCACGGCGGCGTCTGGGTCCACGCCGAGCGCGTTGAGGCCGGCGGCGATGGCGCGGCGCTGGTCGGCGGGGGTGGTGGCTTCCTTGCGCACCTCCAGCCTGCCGTCGACCAGCCACACGAAATCCGTAAACGTGCCGCCCACGTCGATGCCTACGAGTTGCTTCGTGCTGCCTGCCTGCGCCATGAACGCGTCCTTGCGCGGTGCCCCCTACGACCGCAGAATCTACACATCGCCGGCCTTATTATCGAGACGTAGGGACGTGGGAACGTATAGAGGTATGGACGATTTTGTGGCTCGACGCGGCATACATGCGTCGGCTCGTCCACACGTCATCATTCGGGCACGCGTCCGCCACAGACGAAGAAGTCGTCCTGTCGCCAGGCGCAGTCTACGTCGATGAAGCCGGCACGTTCGAGGGCTTTGAGCTGGCGGAAGAGGCCGAGTGTGCCCACATGGTCGCCCACGATGAGGTGGCCGCCGGGCATGAGGCTGTCGCGGACGCTCTGGAAGAGCAGTTCGTAGCGGCTCTCGGCCTCGGCGGCTTCGATGTCGTGGCCGATGATGGCGTGCAGGGCCAGCGCGGCCAGCACCACGTCGTAGGGGCCGCCGGGCAGCGGCTCGCCGTCGGT
>JBFGTT010000430.1:0-3956 GCA_041565995.1 Rhodothermales bacterium | reverse complement strand
GGCAAGGCGTTGATGGCGTCCCCAACGCCCTCGCTGGTGCGCTTGGGTCCCTGTCTCAGGGCCGTAGCGCGTGTGACGACGCCGCCCGCCTTCAGCGTCGGCACGCCGATAAAGCGGCGACTACAAGCCAGTCACGGTTTGTAGCGCTTCAGCGACCAGGCACGGCTTCCTCGGAGGGGTGCATCGAGGAGCTTGACGCTTCGATCATCAACACTTTTTTGTCACTACCGGCGCGCAAAACGTAAGGGTGCCCTGCCGCAACGTTGCTGCAAGCCCCCTCACGGTTCACGCTCCAGCATCTCAGCCAGCGCGTCGAGGGCGGCGTCGACCTCCTGCTCGGTGTTGTAGAAGTGCGGGGCCAGGCGGAGGACGGGGCCGCGCGCCGATGCCAGGATGCCCTGCTCGCGCAAGGCGGCCTCGACGGCGTGGGCGTCGCCCCGGCAGACGAAGGCCGTCGCGGGCGTCTTCCGCCGGTAGTCCGTCGTGCCGTGGACCGCCAGGCCGCGCGCCCGCCCGCCTTCGAGCAGCCGCCGCGAGAGCCGGTCCGTCCACGCCTGGATGCGCGCCGGGCCGACCTCCTCGATGATCGACAGCCCGGCGCGGGCCACGTAGGCGCTCACGACGGGCGGCGTGCCGGTGTCGAAGCGCCGCGCCGTGGGCGACCAGTCGAGCCGCCTGACGTCGAAGGCGAACGGGTTCTCCCGCCCGAACCAGCCCGTCACCGCCGGGTGCAGCCGCTCGACGAGGTCCCGCCGGACGTACAGGAAGGCGATGCCGGGGGTGCCCATCAGGTACTTGAGCGTGCCGCTGCTGAGGAAATCGATGCCGAGCGCCTGCACGTCCACCGGGCAGGTGCCGAGGGTCTGGTAGGCGTCCACGTAGAGCCACGCCCCGTGCGCGTGCGCTTTTTCGGCGAGGACGGCCAGGTCTTGCTTGAAGCCGTTCTGGTAGTAGCCGTGGCAGGCCGAGACGATCCGGGTGCGCTCGTCGATCACCGCGTCGTAGGCCTCCGGCTCGACGACGCCGTGCTGCAGCGGCACCCAGGCGACCTCGGCGCCGTACTTCCGGTGTGCCAGCCAGGCGTGCCCGACCCCCGGAAACTCGGCCTCGGTGGCGACCACCTTCCGGCGCCGCCCGCCGAAGTCCAGCGCGCTGGCCAGGCTCGCCGTCGCGGCGGAGACGGACGTGGTGACGGCCACTTCGTCGGGCGCGGCGTGAATGAGCCGGGCGAAGGCGGCGCGGGCACGCTCGACCTCCTCCATCCAGCGCTCCCAGTCCATCCCGTCGCGCTGCCACGAGTCGAGATAGGCCAGCGCCGCCGCCCGCGTGCGCTGTGTCTGCGGCGCCTGCGAGCAGTTATTGAGCGGGATGAAGCGCTCCAGCAGCGGGATCTGCCGGCGCCAGGCGTCGAGGTCGTAGGCCGGCGCTTCGGCTTTGGTAACGGTTGCGGGTTGGTCGGGCGGAGTCACGTCGCGTGGTGTCGGGGCGGGTATGAGAGGGTGGGCGTGTGGGGGTATGGGTGTGAGAAAACCCGGATCTCCCGCACGCCCAGACTCAGGCGGGCGCGAGGGCCAGCACCCGGAGCGGGCTGCCGCTGCCGTCGACGATCTTCAAAGGCGCGGCGATGACGACGGCGCCGGTGGGCGGGAGCTGGTCCAGGTTGCAGAGGCTCGCCAGGCCGAATTTGTCGGCGCCGTGCATGATGGTGTGGTTGGGGAAGGGTGGGTCGAAGCGCCCGGCCTGCCCGGCGTCGGTGCCGACGGTCTCGACGCCAACGCCCAGCACGTCGCGCTCGTGCGCCAGCAGCGCGCTGGCCTCCTGGTGAAAGCCGGGGCTGTGCGGGCCGTCGTCGTGGACGTTGAGGAAGGCCGCCGGGTCGGTGCGTTTGCTCCAGCCGGTGCGCAGCAGCACCCACGCGCCTGCCGGGATGCGCCCGTGCTCGGCCTCCCAGGCCAGGATGCCCTCTTTGCCGAGCAGGAAGTCGGGATCTGCGGCCACCTCCGCCGTCACGTCGATCACGCAGGCCGGGCCGATGAAACGCCGCGCGGGGATCGTCTCGCAGGTGTTGTTCGGATAGTCCTTGCCCGTGACCCAGTGCACCGGCGCGTCGAAATGGGTGCCGGTGTGCTCGCCGAGCGAGAGCGTGTTCCAGTACCAGGCCGGCCCCCGCTCGTCGTACCGCGAGAGGGTCTCCATCGTGACGCCGGGCGAGGAGGCGAAGATGGGCGGCAGGCCGATCACCGGCGTCTGCGGCCCCAGCGGCTGCGTCAGATCGACGACCTTGAGACGGCCCGCGTCGAGCGCTTCTACGAGTTGGGTGAGTAGTGTTGACATGGGTTTCCTCCTCGTAAAACGTGAAACGTGACGGTTTCGACCAAAACCAGGCAGCGCTCTCTATCCTCGACGTGTAGTTTCGTCCATACGTCCCGCCCCCCTACCTCCCGACCTGCGACGAATCAGCCGGACGCCGCCTCACGCCGCAAGGCGCGTTGGAATTCGAAGCGGTTCTCCAGCATGTGGCAGCCGATGAAGTAGCTCGCCGGGCCGACGGGTTCGACCTTGGCCACCAGCGTGGTGCATGCGCGCGCGGCGAGCGCCTCGCCGAAAGCCTGCCCGAAGGCTTCGACGGTGGCGACGGTGGCGGTGCGGGGGATGCCGGCGGCGGCGGCCAGGGCGGCCAGGTCGCTACGCTCCGCCGTGGCCGTCGTGAAGCTGACGCCCACCGAGAGCAGCACCTCGTTGTCGAAGACGACGTGGACCAGGTTCTCCGGACGGTAGCGGGCCATCGTGGTGAAGCCGCCCAGGTTCATCAGCGCGGAGCCGTCGCCGTCGAGCACGACCACGCGCAGGTCGGGGCGGCTCAGGGCGATGCCCAGACCCATCGACGAGGCCAGGCCCATGGCGTGTTCGAGGTAGAAGAAGTTGGGCCGGTGGCCGCAGGCGTAGAGTTCCGCCGCCGTGGCGCCCATGATGGTGACCACCGTGCAGTCCTTCAACGCCGGATAGATGGCCGCTATGGCGTCGCTACGCAGCATCGCGTGGATCGTCATTCGGTCGTAGACCCGCCCGGTTGGCCCTGCCCGCCGGGCCGCCGTCGGGCGCGTGCCGCCTCGGCGTCATTGCACCAGCACCATCCGGCCAGCCTCCACCTGCGTCCCGGTGCCCATGATGGCCGTGACGCGGTAGAAGTAGACGCCGGAGGCGAGCGTCCGGGCATCGACCTCGACGGCCTGCCCCACGCCGGCCTGGAACGAGGCCTCCGGCGCCGCCAGCACCCGCCGGCCCAGCAGGTCGAAGACCTCGACGCGGACGGTGGCCGCCGCCGGCAGGTCGAAGACGATCCGCGTGGCCGGGTTGAACGGGTTGGGGTAATTGCCCCGCAACGCGAACGCGGCGGGCACGTCGGCCTCGGCGTCGGTGGCGGTGGGCAGCCCGTCGTCGCGCGCGTCGAGGTTCTGGATGCGTTCGTCCATCTCCGGGGGCGCGTCGGCCTGGTTGAAGGGCGTGTCGGTAAAGTTGGCGGCCAGGTACTCGGCCAGGGCGTCCTGCTCGGTGCCGGGGTCGGCGAAGGTGGCCGTGCCGGGGTCGGTCAACACGTCGGCCAGATCGACCCGGTCGGTGGCGGGGAAGGGATAGCCGTCGCCGCCGTCGGCCAGGAAGTTGAGCGTGACGAGGCGGAAGGTCCGGGCCGGGTTCCCCACGACGGCGCCGCCCTGCACCACGATGTCGGCCACGCCTCCGGTTTCGTCGGTGATCACGAGCGTGCGCACGCGGGCGTTGGCCGGCAGCGCCGGGTCGAAGCTGAAGGCCAGGCCGCCCACCTGCGGGAAGCGCCCGGGCGTGGCCCCCGGCGCCGTCGCCGCCACGCCGTGCTCGATGAGCGCCAGCAACTCCTCGGCCGTCACCGTCAGCAGCGTCAGCGCGTTGTTGAAGCGTAGCGCGTTTTCGATGTCCAG
>JBFGTT010000429.1:0-3968 GCA_041565995.1 Rhodothermales bacterium | reverse complement strand
TTCGGCCTCGTGCCCGCCGCCGACGACCACGCAACGCCGGCCGGCCAGGTCGTTCAGGAAGATCGGATAGACGTGCATCATCAGGCGGCCTTCGGTTGGACGTGGATGCCGCACTCGGTCTTGGCAAAGCCGGGCCAGCGGCCGGCGCGGGCGTCTTCGCCGGGGGCTACGGGCCGGGTGCAGGGCACGCAGCCGAGGCTGGGATAGCCCTCGTCGTGCAGCGGGTTGTAGGGCAGGTCGTGCCGGTGCAGGTAGCCCCACACCTCGGCGTCGGTCCACCGCGCCAGGGGGTTGAGCTTAACCAGGCCGTTGGCCCCGTCCCACTCGACGAGGCCGATGCCGGCGCGTGAGGGCGCCTGGTCGCGGCGCAGCCCGGTGATCCAGGCGCTCTTGTCGGCCAGGAACCGGCGTAGCGGCAGCACCTTGCGCAAGAAGCAGCAGCGGTTGGGTTCGCGCGCCCAGAGGTCCGGCCCGTGCGCGCGAGCCTGCGCGTCGAGCGAGAGGCCGCCGTGGATCGGCGTGAAGGACAGGCCCAGGCGCTCGGCCAGCCGGTCGCGCAGCGCGTACGTCTCGGCGAAGAGCAGGTCCGTTTCGAGGTAGAAGACGGTGGGGGTGGGATCCATGCCCGAGACGAGATGCGCCAGCACGACGCCCGACGGCCCAAAGCCCGTCGCCAGGACGAGGCCCGCGCCGAAGGTCTCTCCAGCCCACCGCAGAAGGTCGCGCGGAGACGCCTGTTCGAACGCCTCGTTGAGCGGTCGGAGCATTTCCGGGGTCCAGCGGGGAGCAGGCATGGCAGCGTCGGTCTTGGCCTTTCAGGCCGGGATGGCGTAGGGAGGACGGTTGGCGGCGAGCGGGCCGAGCGGCGTCACGGCGGGGAACCCGGACGCGGCGGCCTGTGCGGGTTCGAACCAGGCCAGCGTGTGCCGCAGCCGGACCACCTCGCCCACGACGACGGTGCCCGGCGGCCGCAGCCCCGCCGCCCGCCCGGCGATGTCCGCCAGCGTACCCTCGACGACTTCCTGCTCCGCCGTGCTGCCGCACCGGATGACGGCCACGGGCGTCTCCGGCGCGCGCCCCGCCCTCACCAGGCGCCGCGCGATCTCGGCCAGGCGGCCCAGGCCCATCAGGATCACCAGCGTGCCCGCCCCCGCCAGCGCCGCCCAGTCCGGCTCGGACGACGCCGCGCAGGCGTGCCCCGTGACCACCGTGAAGGCGCTCGCCACACCCCGGTGCGTCACCGGGATGCCCGCGCAGGCCGGCACGCTCACCGCACTCGTGACGCCCGGCACCACCTCGAAGCGCACGCCGGCCCCGGCGAGCGCCGCGCCCTCCTCCCCGCCCCGCCCGAAGACGAACGGGTCGCCGCCCTTGAGGCGGACTACCACGCAGCCCCGCCGCGCCCGCTCGATCAGCAGCGCGTGGATGGCCTCCTGCGGGCAGGCGTGCCGCCCCGGCGCCTTGCCCACGTACACGCGCTCGGCGCCGGGGTGCGCCTCGCCGAGCAGACCGGGATGCACCAGCCGGTCGTAGACCACCACCTCGGCCCGCCGCAGCAGCGCCAGGCCGCGCACGGTGATCAGCGACGGATCGCCCGGCCCGGCGCCCACCAGGTAGACCGTTCCGGCTTCAGCGTGCGTGTTCATGGCTCGCGGGGGTTGCGGTGAGCGATTGCAGCGCGTCGAGGCCGAGACGGTCGCAGAAGTCGCCGAAGGCTTCGCCCGGCGCGCGGCGTTGCGCGAAGAGCGCCAGGAGCGGGCGGACGGCGGCGGCCAGTTCGCCGAGCGGCACCAGGTCTCGGAAGAGCTGGTTGAGGCGGGTGCCGTCGCGCCTGCCGCCGACGAAGACGGCGTAGCGGTCGGCGGAGCGGCCCACAAAGCCGAGGTCGGCCACGTAGGGGCGGGCGCAGCCGTTGGGGCAGCCCGTCATGCGGATCGACAGCTTTTCGCCGGCCAGCCCGAAGGCCGCCAGGTCCCGTTCGATCTCGTCGAGCACGGCGGGCAGCACGCGCTCGGACTCGGCCAGGGCCAGCCCGCACGTCGGCAGCGCCGGGCACGCCATCGCGTACTTGCGCGCGTTCGAGAGCTCGTCCTCGCGCAGGACGCCGTGCGCGCACAGGACGGCCTCGACGCCGGCGCGGTCCCGCTCGCAGAGATCCGTCAGTAGCAGGTCGTGGTTGGCCGTCAGGCGCACGCCGGGACGGAAGGTGTCGACGATCTCGTGGAGGGCGGTCTTGAGGCGCCGCGCGCCGGCGTCCTGAATGCGCCCGTTTTCGACCGAGAGGCCCAGGAACCAGCGTCCGTCGCCCTGCGCGTGCCAGCCCAGGTGCAGGTCCAGGTCGAGCGGCGGCGTGGGCGCGGGCGGCGGCAAGGCATAGCCCAGGCGCCTTTCCAGTTCGCGGCGGAAGCGGTCCACCCCCCATCGATGGATCAGGTATTTGAGGCGGGCCTGCCGGCGGTCGGTGCGGTCGCCGTGCTCGCGCTGGATCCGGACGATCTGCTCGACGACGGGCACGGCTTCTGCGGGCGTGACGAAAGCCAGCGCGTCGGCCAGGCGCGGAAACGTCTCGGGCTTCTTGTGGGTCATCCCCATCCCCCCGCCGGCGAGCAGGTTGAACCCCAGCACGGCGCCGTCCTCGGCCACCGCCACCAGGCCCACGTCCTGCGTGTAGACGTCGACGCAGTTGTCGCCGGGGCGGGCCACGGCAATCTTGAACTTGCGCGGCAGGTAGCCCTCGCCGTAGATCGGCTCCTCGCCGCCGGCGCCGTTGTAGACCTTCTCGCCGTCGAGCCAGATCTCGTGGTAGGCGCGCGTCCGGGGCGTAAAATGGTCGGAGAGGCGCTGCGCGAGGGCTTCGATCTGCGCCAGGACCGGATCGTCGGCGACGGGCACGGGGCAGCACATGACGTTGCGCACGAGGTCGCCGCAGGCGCCCAGCGTGGTGACCAGGCTCTGGTTGATGGCGCGTAGGCTCGCCCGCAGATCGCCCTTGAGGACGCCGTGCAGCTGGAAGTCCTGCCGCGTGGTGATGCGCAGCGTGCCGTTGCCGTAGCCGTCGGCGAGGGCTTCGTGGACGAGGTACTGCGAGGCGGTGAGGCGCCCACCGGGGATCTTCGAGCGGACCATGAAGGCGTAGTGCTTGCCCTCCTTGCGGCGGTCGCGGTCGTCCTGCTGGTAGAGGCCGTGGAACTTGAGGATCTGCTTCTCGGCCTCGTCGAAGTGGTCGGCGTCGCTCTGGAGGGCCTGCGCGACGGTGCCGCGCAGGCCCCGGCTCTCTTCCTTGATGGTCTCCAGCCCGGTCTTCTGCGGCGTTGCCTTCCCGGCCGGGCCGGGCTTCGGCGGGCCGGGCAGGCGGGCGGGTCTTTTTCCGGGAAGACGGGGCGGGTGTCTTGCTTCGTCGGCCATGGCGTACGGTCGAGGTTGGGAGGAGAGGATCAGGAGGGCTGCATCAACAACAAAAAGCCCACTCACCTGCGACGGCGAGTGGGCTTCCGGAAAAGCGGGAGGCGGGACTAGACGCCCCGACCGTTAGCTCCCATCATGGACAACCCTCCGTTGCCGCAGGCACACGGCTGCGCGCCGCGCACACGCACAGCCCATCGCGGGCGTATGCATACACCCGCAACAGGCGGCACAGCGACAGGGAAGGCTGAAAAAGCGCATCGGGACAAGGACGGTTGTTTCGTGCAGAGACGTGCCCGCAAAGAGCACGCGGCCTCGAATATATCGGACGCCTGCGCCGGGTGTCAAGGCGTGCCGCAAATTGGGAGCGCTTCCGGCGTTTCGGGAGCGCTTTTATTTTTGAATTTTGACGGGTAGTGTAGATGTGGCCGGTGCTATGCTGGGTTGTACCGCGTCTGCGGAGGCCGGCACGTCAAAATTCAAAAGGCGTCACGGCATCAGTTCGGCGGCTTCGATGAGGTCGGCGAGGATGCCGGCGGCGGTCACGGCGGGGCCGGCGCCGGGGC
>JBFGTT010000428.1:0-3981 GCA_041565995.1 Rhodothermales bacterium | reverse complement strand
GCCCCCGGAGTTGTGGGAGGAGATCAAACCGAAGCCCCCGCCGGAGCGCCGCCGCGTCGAGCGCCTGTGGAACCTGCTCGAGAGCCGAGACGACGCCGCGATAGACGCGCCGGACACGGACGCCGCCTGGGCGGAGCTGCAACATCGGCTCGACGCGCCCCCCTCAGAGAACAGACCTTCACGACGCGCGCCGGATCGAAAGCAGGGGCCACGGACGAAGCGCCGGACCTGGCTGCAGATCGCGGCGGCGGGCCTCGTGATGGGCTTGTTGCTCGGCCTGTGGGGGTGGCGGCAGCCGGTCACCGAGGGGGCGCCTCCCGGAGCGCACCGCGCCGTCACGCTGCCCGACGGCTCGACGGTGGAGTTGAACAGCGACTCGCAGCTTCGCTACGCGCGCTCCTTCCAGGCGTGGCCCTTCGTCCGCGACGGGAAGCGGGCGGTGACGTTGCAGGGGGAGGCGTTCTTCGACGTCGCGCGCGATCAGCGGCCCTTCGTGGTGGAGACCTTCAACGCGCGGGTTGAGGTGCTCGGCACCGCCTTCAACGTGCGCGCCCGGCAGGATCTGCAAGCCGGCGAAACCCGCGTGACGCTGGCCTCCGGCACCGTGCGTGTGGCGGCGCGGGCGCATCCGGAGGCCCCGGTGCTCCTGTCGCAACCCGGCCAGACGGCCCGCGTCACGGACACCGCGCAAGCCACCGCTGACCGGTATGAGGCGGCCACCCTGGATGGCGTGTTGGCTTGGCGGAAACAGGGATTTACGGCGGTGGATCAGCCGCTGGCCGCGATCCTCGCCGAGGTCGAACGCCGCTACGCGCTCACCATCGCCGTCGAGGAGGGCCTGGCCCTGGATGCGTCCATGACGTTGTTCTACCTGCGCGGCACCACCGCCGAGCAGATCCTCTCCGACGTCTGTCTCGCCCAGGGGTGTCGGTACCGCTCGACGAGTGGAGGCTTTACCCTCTTCAAAGCACCCCCTCCGACGCAGTAAGACGCCCCGGCGACGGGGTGGACGGCGTGGCGATGAACACGTGCCTCAAATACGGGCTGATGGTGTGGCTCCTCGCGTGCCTCGGGGGTACGGGCGGGTGCGGGCACGCCTACGCACAGACGGCCCCGGGCGAAGGCCACACGCTGGTGCTGCGCGGGGTGCCCCTGAGCCAGGCCCTGGAACAACTCGTCCGCCTGACGCAGGTAGACCTGGTCTATAGCTCGGACCTGGTGGCCGGCAAGCACGTCTACTGCGCCGGGCGGGCGGTATCCGCCGAGGCGCTGCTACGGTGCGTGCTCGCCGGCTCAGGGCTTGACTACGTGCGTTCGTCGGCGGGGACGTACGTCTTGATCGAGGCCCTCCACCAGCCCTCCCGCTTCGGCGACCTGGCCGGGCGCGTCGTCGATGGGAGCAACGGCGCGCCGCTGCCCCACGCCCACGTGCTCCTGGCCGACGCCCGGACCGGCACCGCCAGCAACGAGGCCGGGCTATTCAGCTTCTCCTCGGTCCTCTCCGGCATGCACCGGCTCGTGGTGACGTACGTGGGCTACGAAACGGCGGTGGACAGCGTCTGGGTCGAAGGCGGCGCGCAGCAGCGGCTGCAAATCGCGCTGCGCCCCAGGGCGGTTCCCCTCGAACCCGTCGTCATCGACGGCCTGGCGCAGCGCCTGCCCTCGGGCCTGCTCGGCGCCGGCACGATCACCCGGCGTCAACTCTCCGCCTTCCAGGCCGGCGGCACGCCCGACGTGGCGCGGGGCGCCGCCCGCCTGCCGGGGGTGGCCCAACAACAGCCCCTGGCCGACCTCCACATCCAGGGCGGCGCCACCGGCGAACACCTGGTCCTGCTCGACGGCGTACCGGTGCGCTCCCCCGTCAGCCTGGGGCGGCACCTGAGCGCCTTCAGCCCGATCGCCCTCGACCGCCTGACCGTCCACAAGGCCGGCTTCGGCGCCGAGCACGGAAGCCATCTCTCCGGCGTCGTCGAGGTCGAACAGGCGGTGACCGGCCCGGCGTACCCGTCGCTGCTCGTCAGCGCCGACCCGGTCAGCCTCAACGGGAAGCTCCAAAGCCGCCTGGCGCTGCCGGGGGGGCAGCAGGGCGCGCTGATGCTGGCCGCGCGCTCCAGCCTGTGGGACGTCTACCGGGATCCCGGCGTCGAGGACTTGCTGCGCCACTGGAACGCCGTCGATCCGTTGCTGGCGGCCCTCTGGATCAGGGAAGACGTCAACGCGGCCTCGCTCGGACAGCGCCTGCATCGGCCCGACGTGGCGTTCTCGGACGTCCACGCCGCCCTGCGCCTGCCCCTGACGCCGTTTCGCACGCTCTACGCCTCGGCCTACCGGGCACGCAACCGGATCTCCTCGGAACTGACGGCGGTCAACGCAGACGCGCCCTCCGATCCGGATCGGCTCATCCTCACCCGCGACGACTACGACTGGACGAACTGGGCGGCGCAGGTCCGGTATCACTGGCTCATCGGGGCACGCTCTATCGCCTCGGTGCGGGCGCAGGGAAGCTGGCACGCCTCGCGCTACGTCTACCACTCGCTGCACGCGCCGGTAGCGGACGCCACGTCGCCGGCGCTCGTCGAGCAGAGGGCGCAAGCGCTGCGCGCCGACCTCGACGCCGCCCCCGGCTCCGACGAACTCAACCGCATCGCCGAGGTGTCGGTCAAGGCCGGGCTGAACCATAGCCTCTCTCCCCGCCATCACGTCGAAGCAGCACTGGCGGCTACGCGCGTCGAGAGCCGCTTCCGGGTCGGGAATCAGTTCGTCGCTCCGTTCGCCGACGAGGCCGCCGCCTGGGACCTCTCCGGGCACGTCAAGGGGGAACTGGCCCTGGGGCTGCGGACGACCCTGGAGCCGGGCCTGCGCCTGACGTATCTGCCTGCCCGGCGGACCGTCTACGCGGAGCCGCGCCTGGCGCTGCGCCACGACGGCTCCTCCAGCCTGGTCGGCCCCTACGCCCTGCGCCTCGCCGGCGGGCTGTACCGGCAGTTCGTCAACCAGTTCGAACTCAGCAGCTCCGGGTCCACCTCGGTCGTGCCTTCGGTGCTGTTCTGGCTGCCGGTCGAGCGCTCGCTCGCCCCGCCGAGGGCGTATCACCTGGCCGCCGAGGTGCTGCTCCTGCCCGGCAAGGCGTGGACCCTCCGCCTCGAAGGCTACTACAAGGCGCAGCCGCGCCTGCTGACCCTCGACTACGCCGCGCTGCTGGCCGAATATCCCTCGACGCGACCCCGGCCGCCGCCGGTGACGCTGGAACAGGCGGACTTCATCAGCGCGACGCGCGGGCGGAGCTACGGCGGAGGCGTGCGCCTCGAAGGCGCCCTCCGGCCGCTGTCGGGAACGCTGAGCTACGGCTTCAGCCAGGCGCTGCTCCGGTTTCCCGGACGCTTCGACGAACGGCTCGTGCCGGCGCCGTGGAACCGCCCGCATCGCCTCCTGCTCGATGCCCGCATCGCGCTCGCGACCCACCTCAGCGCAGACCTGGCCTGGCAGGGCGCCTGGGGACAGCGCTGGGCCTTCCGCCGCGCCTACTACGACTACCTCGCGCTGCGCGCCGACCCCGTCTCTTTCGTCCCCTTCGACCTGCATCAGCCCGCCGATCAAGTCCGCGCGCCCTACACCCGGCTCGACGCCGGCCTGGCGTACGAACGGTCGTGGGGACGCGCCTCCGTTCAACTGCGGGCCTTCGTCGTCAACGTGCTGGACCGCCGCAACGTCTTCGACTGGAGCCTCGAACAGACCGACGCCGGCCTCTCCCGCATGGCCCGTACCCTGCCGGGGCGTCATCCGGTCTTCGCCGTGCGCCTCGGCTATTGACCGCCCCGGACGGCCTTTGCTGCCACGTCTCATATCCGTTCTGGGAAATGCTTGTGCAAAAGCCGTGTCATCGCGACGACTGCAGGGAGGAGGGATCCCCAGCGATTCCATGGATGCCTGGTTTTACCGACGGGGATCCCTCACGTTCGTTCGGGATGACACGCGGGCAAG
>JBFGTT010000427.1:0-3986 GCA_041565995.1 Rhodothermales bacterium | reverse complement strand
TAAGATCAGACACGTTAACGCGAAAATCAAATTCAGGTTCAAGATTCCTTAGGAAATTTTGTGAACTTCCTGTGTTTTAGCTTCTGAATCCTGGTTCCGCGCGGTGCATGCGCGCCCTGCGTCGGCCCCGGGAACGGCTCAGTAACTGGCCTGGGCCGCTACCTGATGTGAGCCGGTGATTAGCAGCACGTCCGCGTCGGTGGCCTGGCGTTCGAACCATGCTCTGCCTTCGGCCACGCTACCTCCTTCGACGAGGGCGACGCCGTGCGCGCGCAGCACCTCGGCCAAGTCGGCGGGCGGAAGCGGACGTGGGCCGGTCAGGCGCACGGGGAAGACCGTGGCCCCGGCTGCTGCCAGCAGGCGCGCCATGGCCGCCACGTCTTTGTCGCGCATGACGCCGAAGAGCACGCAGAGGCGTCCCTGCCGGGTCTCCCGCTGGGCCTGCACAAAAGCCAGCACCGCCGCCAGGCCCTCCGCGTTGTGCGCTACGTCGGCCACCACCAGGGGCGCTCGCCTGAGCACCTCGAGCCGCCCGTGCAGCCCGGCCAACCGCCGCACCTCGCGCAGGCCTGTGTAGACGGCGTGTGAGGGCAGATCCTCAAGAAGGATCTCGGCAGCGCGCAGGGCCAGGCAGGCGTTCGTCTGCTGGTGCAGGCCTGGCAGGCCCACCGCCAGGGCATCGTAGCGACGTAGCGGCGTGCGCACGCGCAGCGTCAGCCCGTCGAGCGACGACGCCACCGCAAGCACCTCCGCCTCGTCCTGCACGCGGTGCAGCGGGGCCGCTTGCGCGGCGGCCGCGGCTTGGATCACCGCCACCACTTCGGGCTGCGCGACGGCGGTCAAAACGGGCACGCTGGGCTTAATAATACCGGCCTTCTCGTGCGCGATCTCGGGCAGCGTCCGGCCCAGGAGGTCCATGTGGTCGAAGCCGATGTTGGTGATGATCGACAGGCGCGGGCGCAGGATGTTGGTGGCGTCGAGGCGTCCGCCCAGGCCCGTCTCCACCACGGCCAGGTCCACGTCTTCTTCGGCGAAGTAGCGCAGGCTCAGCGCGGTAGTCAGCTCGAAGACGCTGGGGTGCACCGCGTCGGCTGCCGCGCGGAACCGGGCTACGGCGTCGGCAACCCAGGCCTCGGGGGCCGGCACGCCGTCGAGACGCATGACCTCGGCGACCGAAGAAAAGTAGGGCGAGGTATGCAGGCCTACGCGCCGCCCGCTCGCCGTGGCGATGGCGGCCAGCATCGAGGCCGTCGAGCCTTTGCCGTTCGTACCGGCGAGGTGTACGCTCTCGAAGCGCTCGTGCGGGCGTCCCATCGCTTCCATCAGCGCCGCGATGCGTTCGAGGCCGGGGTGCAGCGCCGACGCGCCCTGGTCGTCGAACCGGGGCAGGGTACGCAGATAGGCAGTGGCGTCGTCGAAGGTCATGGGCGTAGGGAAGCAGACGGGTAAGGGCGGACGGGGCTTTTCCGTGATTCGGACTATTATGTTCCGACGTGTCTCCCTCTGCGCCCGCTGAGATCATACTTTTGTAGGAGGAAGAAAGTCCGTAAATTGCACAGGAGGAAGGAGCAACCAGGTTTGCGGCCTACTTCACGAAGAGGGGCTTATGGATGCGCGTCTGTCGGAAAGACTGAGCGCGGCACGCCTCCGCCGATTCGTCGGGCGAGACGCCGAACGCGAACTTTTCCTCTCCGCCCTGCAAGCGGCGGAGATGCCGTTCTACGTCTTGCACATCTACGGCGCCGGCGGCATCGGCAAGACGACGCTGCTGCGCGTGTTCGCCTCGACGTGCAAGCCGGCGCAGGCCATCTACCTCGACGGCCGCAGCATCGACCCGAACCCGGCCGTCTTCGTGGAGGCGCTGAGCGCCGCGATGGGCCTGGAGGCACACAAGGACCCGCTACAGGCCCTGGCCGCCGCCCCCGAACGGCGCGTGCTGCTGATCGACACCTACGAGATGCTCGCGCCCCTCGACGCCTGGCTACGTGAGGTCTTTCTGCCCGACCTGCCCCAGAACGTGCTGGTGGTGACGGCGGGCCGGCAACCCCTCTCGCCCACCTGGCACGTCGATTCCGGCTGGCAGGCGCTCCTCCGCGAGATGCCGTTGCGGGGTCTGAGCGGGGACGAGAGCCGTCGCTACCTGACGCAGCGACGCGTGGCGTCCGAACAGCACAAGGCCGTCCTCAACTTTACGCACGGTCATCCACTGGCCCTGTCGCTCGTGGCCGACCTGTTCGATCAACGGCCCGGCCTTCAGTTCCAGCCCGACTCGGCCCCGGACGTCATCAAGACCCTCGTCGAGCATTTCATCCAACGCGTGCCCGGGCCCGCTCACCGCGCCGCCCTGGAAGCCTGCGCCCTCGTGCGCGTGGTCAACGAAGCGCTGCTGGCCGAGATGCTCTCGACGCCCGACGCGCGCGAGATCTTCGAATGGGTGCGCGGCGTCTCGTTCGTCGAATCTGGACCCTTCGGCCTCTTCCCCCACGAACTGGCCCGCGACGCGCTCACCACCGACCTGCGCTGGCGCAACCCCGACTGGTTCGCCGAACTCCACCAGCGCGCCCGCACCTATTATTCGCGGCGCCTGAGCCAGACGCGCGGCCAGGACCAGCAACGCGTCCTCTCGGACTACATGTACCTGCACCGCGACAACCCCGTCATCAAGCCGTTTATCGACTGGCAGGAGACCGGCAGCGCGGTGCCCGACAGCGCCTCCGAAGCCGACTGGCCCGTCCTCTGCCAGATGGTGGCCCAGCACGAGGGCGAGGCCTCGGCCCGCCTGGCCTCCTACTGGTTCAAACGCCAGCCGCAGGGCGTGATGATCTTCCGCGGCTCCGACCATCAACCCCTCGGCTTCCTGGCGATGGTGGCGCTCGACAAGGTCAACGACAAGGACCGCGAGGCCGACCCCGCCCTCGGCGCCGCCTGCCGCTACCTGGACCAGCACGCGCCCCTGCGCCGGGGCGAACGCGCAACCCACTTTCGCTTCTGGATGGCCCGCGACGGCTACCAGGACGTCTCCTCTACCCAGAGCCTCGTCCTGCTCAAGATCGCCCAGCACTACCTGACCACCGCCGACCTGGCCTTCACTTTCTTTCCTTGCGCCGACGCCGCCTTCTGGGCGCCCTTCTGCGCCTACGCCGAACTGACGCGCCTGCCCGAGGCGGACTACGAGGTGGGGGGGCGGCGCTACGGCGTCTTCGGGCACGACTGGCGCGTCGTCCCGCCGATGCTCTGGCTCGATCACCTGGCCCAGCGCGAGATCGCCACCAGCGACGAGCCGATGCCGCCTCAGGCCGAGCCGCTGGTGGTGCTTAGCGCTTCCGCGTTCGAGGAAGCCGTGCGCGAGGCCCTGCGTGCCTACGCCCGTCCCTACGCCCTGCACGAGAACCCGTTGCTGCGCTCGCGCCTGGTCTTCCAGTCCGCCGGCGCCGACGCCGACGAGGCCGACCGCATCGAGGCCGTGCGCACGCTGATCCAGGAAGCCGCCGCGTTGTTAGAGGCCACCCCGCGCGAGGCCAAGCTCTACCGCGCCCTCCACCGCACTTACTTCCATCCGGCGCCCAGCCAGGAGCGCGCCGCCGAGATGCTCGACCTGCCGCTGAGCACCTTTCGCCGCCATCTCAAGGCCGGCATCAAGCGGATCACCGAGCACCTCTGGCAGCGGGAAATCGGCCTTTCCGGCGTATGATTTATAAGTTGAGGAGAAAATGAGCGCATAATGAGCGTTTTTTGATCTGGTACGTGAACGCCGGGCGGGTTTATCCTGAGGCCGTTGGTTCTGGCAGTCGGTTTTTTCTAGCCCAAACGCCATGCACGCACCGAACGGAAACGCCGAGCCCGCCCGGCTCGTGGCAGCCCTCATCGACGCCTGGAACGCCCACGACATCGACCGGGTGGTGGCCCTCTACGCGCCCGATTACGAGGGCGAGGACGTAGCCGAGCCGGCGCCGTTGCGCGGCCACGCCGCCGTCCGCCGCTCCGCC
>JBFGTT010000426.1:0-3994 GCA_041565995.1 Rhodothermales bacterium | reverse complement strand
GCACGCCGTCAAGATCGGCCAGGTGACCGGCGACGGGCGCGTCCGGGTCCACTGGCACGGCGAACTCGTGGCCGACGTGCCCGCCGAGCACCTCGTCCTCGGCGGCGGCGCGCCCGTCTACCACCGCCAGGCCCAACGCCCCGCCTACCTCGACCGCGTCCGCCGCCTCGACCCGGCGACGATCCCCGACGTGACCCCCCAGACGGCGGGCGCGACGCTGCTGCAACTCCTCGGATCGCCCAACGTCGCCTCGAAACGATGGGTCTTCGAGCAGTACGACACGATGGTGCGCACCAACACCGTCGTGGGGCCGGGGCCGAGCGACGCCGCCCTGGTGCGCCTCAAAGGCACCCGCAAGGGCCTGGCCGTCAAGACCGATTGCAACGGGCGCTACGTCTACCTCAACCCGCGCCGGGGCGGGCGCATCGCCGTGGCCGAGGCGGCGCGCAACGTGGTCTGCGCCGGGGGCCGTCCGCTGGCCGTCACCAACTGCCTCAACTTCGGCAACCCGTACAAGCCGGAGGTCTACTGGACGTTCAAGGAGGCCGTCGGCGGCATGGGCGAAGCCTGCCGCGCCCTCGGCACGCCGGTGACGGGCGGCAACGTCTCGTTCTACAACGAAAATCCCGACGGCGCCGTCTTCCCCACGCCCACCATCGGCATGCTGGGGCTGGTCGAAGACCTCGACGCGCACGGCACCACCGCCGATTTCAAAGGCGCGGGCGACGCCGTCTTCCTGCTCACCCCGGCGGCCTGGCGGCACCACGACGACCTCGGCGGCAGCGAATACCTGGCCTGCCTCCACGGCCTGACCGCCGGCGATGCACCCCACCTCGACCTCGACGAAGAAGTCGCCGTGCAGCAGGCCATGCTCGCGCTCATCCACGCCGGCCTCGTCCGTAGCGCGCACGACGTGTCGGACGGCGGGCTGGCTGTCTGCCTGGCCGAGAGCGCGCTCTTTGCCGACGGTCTGGGCGTCCACGTGCAGCTCGCGCCGGACCCGGCGCTCCGCCTCGACGCGGTGCTCTTCGGCGAGGCGCAGTCGCGCATCGTCTTCACCACGCGGCCCGAAGCGGCGGAGGGCGTGCAGCGGATCCTGGCTGATCTCCCCGTGCAGGCCCGTCGCCTCGGCGCCGTGACGACCGGCGGCCTGCGCATCGACGTGCGCGGCGCCCCGGTCCTCGACCTGCCCGGCGACGCCCTGCGCGCGCCCTACGAGGAGGCCATCCCGGCGCGGATGGGGTAGCAGCGCCGAAGCGCCCGGCAGGGCCTCCCGCCGCAGCCTGCACCGGCATTCCAGGGCGCCGGGCAGAAACACCGGCGGCGCTTGTTTGTTGTAACAAATAGCTGCCCGAAGGCACTAAGAGTGCCTGCCAAATCCGGCCTGCGCCGTGGTTTGGCAGGCCTCACGCGAACACGACGTTGTACCACCGATAAAGGAGAAACCTATGGCCGACAACGCCAAGTACGTCACCGTAACCGACGATAACTTCCGGAAGGAAGTGCTTGAGTCCGATCAGCCCGTGCTGGTCGATTTTTGGGCGGCCTGGTGCGGGCCCTGCCGCATCATCGCGCCCTATATCGAAGAGCTGGCCGCCGAGTACGAAGGCCGTGCCAAGATCGCCAAGCTCGACGTAGACACCAACCCGCAGACGGCGATGCAGTACGGCGTCCGCTCGATCCCGACGCTGCTGTTCTTCAAGGACGGCCACGTGGCCGAGCAGCTCATCGGGGCGGCGCCGAAGAAGCTGCTGAGCCAGCGGCTGGAGTCCCTCGTGGCCCAGGCCGTGTAAGCACGGCGCAAGGGTTCAAGGTTGGGCGCGTTCCGGCCGTGCACCCTAGACCGATTGGTCCGGAGAAGGACGGGCGGGGAGCCGCTTCCTTCTCCGGGCGTTTTTGTTGGACGCCCTGCGCAACGAATGGGAATGAATAATTGAGAACAGGAAAAGGGTGGGGGAGGGCGCTTCGCCCACCCCCTTCCCCTTTTCCGGTTCCCTGTTCCCGATAACCATACACCGTCATGCAAGAGCACACGCGCAACCACGGCACCCCGGAACTGTCGGCCTTCGAACAGCATGATTTTTCGAACGCGGAGGAGCGGCAGGTCGTCGTCATTGGGACGGGGCCGGCGGGCTACACGGCGGCGCTCTACGCCGCGCGCGCCAACCTGGCGCCGCTCGTCTTCAAAGGGCCGGAACCCGGCGGCCAGCTCATCACCACCACCGACGTCGAAAACTATCCCGGCTACCCGGACGGCATCCTGGGGCCGGAGATGATGCAGGACTTCGAGAAGCAGGCCGAACGCTTCGGGGCCGACCTGCGCTACGGCACCGTCACGCACGTCGATTTCTCGCGCCGCCCCTTCCGCCTGCTCGTCGACGAAGAGACGCCGGTGCTGGCCCGCGCCGTCGTCATCGCCACCGGCGCGTCGGCCCGCTACCTCGGCCTCGAAAACGAAAGGCGGCTGCTCGGGCGCGGCGTCTCGGCCTGCGCCACCTGCGACGGCGCCTTCTTCCGGGGCGTCGAGGTGGCCGTCGTGGGCGGCGGCGACACGGCCATGGAGGAGGCGCTCTTCCTGACGCGCTTCGCCACGAAGGTCCACGTCATCCATCGTCGCGACCAACTGCGCGCCTCCAAGATCATGCAGGAGCGCGCCTTCAAAAACGAGAAGATCGCCTTCCTCTGGAACACCGAAGTCGTCGACGTGCTCGGCGAGAACGGGGTGACGGGGCTGCGCCTGAAAAACAACCAGACCGGCGAGGAGTCGGTGCTGCCTGTCGAGGGCTTCTTCGTCGCCATCGGGCACCGGCCCAACACCGAGATCTTCAAGGGCTGGCTGGAGATGGATGCGCAGGGCTACCTCGTCACCCGGCCCGACTCCACCCACACCAACGTCCCCGGCGTTTTTGCCAGCGGCGACGCGCAGGATCACGTCTACCGGCAGGCCGTCACCGCCGCCGGCACCGGCTGCATGGCCGCCATCGACGCCGAACGCTGGCTGGCCGAACAGGGCGACGTCGACGGCCTTCGCACCCCGACCGAATACCACGCCGCCGGCGCCGTCGATAGCGTCGAGGGCAACGTGGTGCAGGCGCGTGAAGCGTAGCCGATCCGGCCCCCGACGCCGCGCGCTGCTGCTCGTGCTCCTGGCGCTGTGCCTGGCCCCCGCCGCCTGCTCGCCCGACGCCGCCCGCGCGCCCGACGACGCCGAGGCCGAGGCGCGCACCCTCGAAGAACGCCTGCACGACGCCTCGCTGGCTGCGCAGATCCGCAAAGCCCTGCTCGACACGCTCACCCTGCGCCCCTTCGACTTCGAGCCCGACGTCCGGCAGGGCCGCGTGGCGCTCCGGGGCACCGTCCGCACCGACGAGGAACGGCGCCTGGCCGAAGCCCTCGCCCGCGCCGTGCCGGGCGTGCACGCCCTTACAAGCGAAATTGTCTTGCGCGACACGACGCAGGCGGCGGACAGCACCGGGCGTAGCAGGCCGCGTTGAGCGGCGTTACAAGCCCTGATCCTCAAAATGTAAATGATCCGTTGCGCCGGAAACAAAACAATCTCCCCGGCGACTTATATTGAGAGAAGGGGCATTTAAGCTGATCGAGGCTCGATCCGATGAAGAGCAGAGGGACGCTGGTGTGCCGTTGCGCGCCCCGATGAACAACCTGATCACCGACGCAGGCCGGTTGCTACGCGTCGCAACCCGCCGACGCCAGCCTTGAGGCTTGTTGCTTGTTCGATGAACCGTTTCCTCGTTGCTGCTGTACTGGGAACGCTGATCTTTTCGGCGATAGGGTGTACCGGCGAATCCTTTACGCCGGGCGAAATGTACGCACGTGCGCTGGCGATCGATGCGATGGGATTCCCACGGGAGGCCGGACACTGGTATCGCAAGGCCGCCCATCGGGGACATCCCCTGGCGCAGCTTGAAGTTGGGTTCATGTACCGGTACGGACGAACCGGTTTTCTGCAGGACCCCTACGAGGCGGAGCGCTG
>JBFGTT010000425.1:0-4001 GCA_041565995.1 Rhodothermales bacterium | reverse complement strand
GCCTGAAGCTCGCGCGCGCGGCCAACGGCGTCTCGGCGCTCAACGGCGAGGTGGCCCGCCGCCAGTGGCACCACCTCTACCCCGACCGCCCGCTCGAAGCCGTCCCCATCGGCCACATCACCAACGGCATCCACCTGCCCACCTGGACCGCCCCGCCCGCGCGCGCCTTCCTCGCCCGCCACCTCGGCCCCTGGATCGAACATCGCCACGATCCGGACTTCTGGCGGGCCGTCGAGGCCATCTCGGACGAGGACCTCTGGGCCTTCCGATGTATGCTGCGCCGCCGCCTGATCGACTTCGTCGGCGAGCGCGTGCCGCAGCAGAGCCTGAGGATGTCCGTCGCGCTCGATCCTGAGGCGCTCACCATCGGCTTTGCGCGGCGCTTTGCCACCTACAAGCGCGCCCCGTTGCTCCTGAGCGACCTCGACCGCATCGCTCGTCTCTTCGCCGAGGCCCGGCGACCCGTGCAGGTGATCTACGCGGGCAAGGCCCATCCGGCGGACGAGGGCGGCAAGCGCTACATCCAGCAGATCTACCACGCCAGCCGGCATCCGGCGCTCGAAGGCAAGGTCATCTTCCTGGAGAACTACAACATGGAGATCGGGCGGATGCTTGTTTCGGGGTGCGACGTGTGGCTCAACAACCCGCGCCGCCCGTTGGAAGCCAGCGGCACCAGCGGCCAGAAGATTGCCGCGCACGGCGGCATGAACCTCTCGATCCTCGACGGCTGGTGGCCCGAAGGCTTCGACGGGCGCAACGGCTGGGCCGTCGGGCGCACGCCGACGGGGCTGCACGAAGACCCCAGGGTGCAGGATCCCGAAGACGCCCTCGCCCTCTACGAAACGCTCGAAAAGCACGTCGTGCCGACGTTCTACGAGCGGGACGCCGCCGGCCTGCCGCGCGCATGGATCGCCATGATGCGCGACGCCATGCAGACGCTCCCGGCGCAGTTCAGCGCCGCGCGCATGGTGGCCGACTACGTCGAGCAGTTGTACCGCGTGCCGGCGCCCGCTCCGGTCGAGGGGTAGGCCCCCGTCGAGCAGGCTACGCGCGCATCGGCGCGCTGTGCTGAGGGTGTTGAGGTGCTCGGGTTTGGGTGTGTCTGCCAGGTCCCGCCTGTCTGCGCAGGGGGAGGCTTCGGGGCTTTTTACAGGTCGCTCCTACGGAGCTTGCTCAGGGGGTGCTGGGCGGCGCTACAAACAGGTCGCCCTTCCAGGGCTTCTCAGCCCCCGCGCTTGCAGACACACTTTACCGCCCCAACACTTCAACCCTCGAACACTTCAACACCTCAACACTTCAACACTTTTTCAGAAGCGCACCGAGAATCCGTTGAATTCGCCCGTGGCCTCGCCCCAGTGCGCCTCGACGTGCCGGACGCGCGCCGACGACGGACCGACCCGGACGGCCTCGAGCAGTTGTTCGAGCAGGGACCGGGGGCCTTCGGCGACGAGCCGGACCGCGCCGTCGGCTTCGTTGCGCACCCAGCCGGCCAGGCCCAGCGCGCGCGCCCGCGTCCGCGTGAAATGCCGGAAGTTGACCCCCTGCACCAGCCCGGTGACGCGGGCCGAGAGCCGTTGCGACGTAGCAGCATTCATCTTCGAAACGTCCTGGCTGAGAAGTCCCGTCTTCGGAAAAAGTAATCACGGGCGCGCGCAAACACGTCGCCACGCCCGACAAAAGCCGCGCCCTCGACGCATCGAAGACGCGGCCCTGGTGCCGAGCGCGCAAAAATTAATCGAGCAGGCCCCTGCTGCGGGTCCAGGTGCGGAAGCCTTCGACGAGTTGCTCGAACGATTCGAGCGCAAAGAGCACGTCTTGCAGGTGCCACACGTCGTAGTCCTGCTCGACGATGCGGGCCGGGTCGAAGGGATAGACGGTGACGGCATCGGAGAGCGCGTGCAGGACTTCCTCTTTGGAGGAGAGGATGCCGGCGCCGAAGATGCGCGTGCCCGCCGCCTGCCGGATCAGGCCGAACTCGACGGTGAACCAGTGCAGGCGTTCGAGGCGCGGGCGGTCACTGCCCTGCGCCTTGAGCGCGGCCTTCCCTAAGAGCTGGTAAAAGTCGGCGAAGTCCGGCTGCGTGAGCATCGGCATGTGGCCGAAGATGTCGTGGAAGCAGTCGGGTGCCGGGGTATAGTCGAGTTCGTCTTTGCCGCGGATGTAGTCGGTCGAGGGGAAGTGTCGGTTGGCGAGCAGGGCGAAGAAGTCTTTTTCGTGGAGCAGGCCGGGGATGCGGGCGACCTGCCATCCGGTGGCGTCTTGCATGCGCCGGCTGAGGTCGCGCAGGGCGGGGATGCGGTCGGGGGTCATGCCGAGGATCTCGACGCCGCTCAGGAAGGCCTGGCCGGCGCGTCCGGGCAGCAGCTTCATCTGCCGGTTGAAGAGGAAGCGCCAGATTTCGTGGTCTTCGTCGGGATAGTCGGGGTAGGCGATGTCGTCGCCGAGGGGGGGCGGTTCGGTGAGGGTTTGCGGGATGCAGCGCGGGTCGATGCCTTCGGCGGCGGCTTTTTCGTAGGCCGAGAGGGCTTCGTTTTCGGCGGTTTCTTCGACGGATTTTTCTTCGATCATGGCGTACTCCTCCAGATCTATGGGCAGCGCGATGGATGTTCCTGGAACCGCTTCCAGAAACGCCGGAGCCGGTCCACTTGTTGCCGCCGCGCCGGGATTTTCGCGGGGCTTCACGAAGCCGCCGCCGGGCACCGGGAGCGGCGGCGTTAGCCGGAGGGCGGGCGGCCCTGCCGCAGGATCATCGCCGTGCCGACGTAGCCCACGAAAGCCGCCACGCCGAAGCCCACCACCGCCGCCGTCACCCGAAAGGTGCCTTCGAAGAGAAACTCGGTCATCAGCGCCAGCAGCGCGAAGAGCGCGGCGAAGAGCGCGGCCCCGCCGAGGATCAGAGGCCAGGAATGAAACGCCCGGTCGTCGAACATAGCCAGGAGGCTGTCGGAACGTGAGACGAACGCTACGTTTTGCCGTAGCGACCCCGGCGAGGTCATGGCCCGGCGCCGCCTGCCGCGCGGCGAGGCGCAGGGTATGGGGTGCTCCTGGTAAGCCGCGAGCGCCGTCGTCGTTCCGCGCCGGAGGGATTGCTATGCGCCCCATTGACCCGTCGTGCCTATATTCCCCCTGATCGATCCAACCCACCTGCCAACGGCGTCGGAGATGCTCGACAAACTCCGCTACCTGCTGCTGCAGTCGCGCAACCGCGACGACCCGATGTGCGCGCAGGAGGTGGGCTGCTTCGCGTGGGCGTTGCGCTGCGCGCCGGAGCAGATCCGCGTCTTCGATCTCATCGGCGGCAGCCCGGCCCGGCTGCCGTTGGACGCGGCGGACGTGGTGCTCCTGGGCGGCAGCGGCGACTACTCGGTGGCGAAGGGCGGCCCCTGGCTGGAAGGCGCGCTCGAGGCCATGCGCACGCTGCACGCCCTCGACAAACCGACGTTCGCCTCATGCTGGGGCTTCCAGGCCATGGCGAAGGCGCTCGGCGGCGAGGTCATTACGGACCTGGCGCGGGCCGAGCTGGGCACGCTCGCCCTGCGCCTGACGCCCGAAGGCCGGCAGGATCCCGTCTTCGCGCCCCTGGGCATGCGCTTCCGCGCGCAGATGGGCCACCAGGACATCGTCGTCCGCCTCCCCCCCGACGCCGTGCACCTGGCCTCGACCGACCGCGTCGAAAACCAGGCCTTCCGCTTCGCCGGCAAGCCGATCTACTGCACGCAGTTCCATCCCGAACTGGACCTCACCGGCTTGCTGGAGCGCCTGCGCGCCTATCCGCAGTACGTCCGGAAGATCGCCGGCGTGCCCTACGACGCCTTCGTGCGGACCTGCGCCGAGACGCCGGAGACGAATACCCTGCTGGCGCGCTTCGTCCGGCACGTTTTCGGCGGCTGAACGGGCCTGCACGCTTGCTTCGACGGCGCCCGGCGGCGTAGCTTTGCCTGTTCTTCGACGACGGATCAGTCCGGAGGCACCCATGAAGCATCTGGCGCTCTTGCTGGCTC
>JBFGTT010000424.1:0-4009 GCA_041565995.1 Rhodothermales bacterium | reverse complement strand
GTAAAAAAGCTACTTCACGCATAAAAAAAGCCGCGCTGTTTTAGCGCCCGCAGCCGGGCTGCGGGGGGGGCAGGGAGCACCTGCGTCCGATTAAGCGTTCCACGCCGGCGTCCGATTGCTTATGTTGGGTCATCGGCGCGCGGGCGTACTTCCTAAGATAACCCACGTTGTGACCTACAAGCGAAGGGCTTCCAAGACGACGGACGATGGACGGCCCCTTTCGCCTGTATTCGGTCGTCGTTCGTCGGGCGTCGCTTTGAAAGCTACCGCGTATACCCCACAACTTAATATACCCTGTCTATAATCCCCCATTTAAGAAATGCGGATACAAACCGCGCAAAACGTCGAGATCGACTTCGAGGCGGCGGGCCTCGGCGACCGCGTCATCGCCGCGCTGCTCGACTACTTCGTGCTCTTCGCCTACCTCATCGCCGCCGGCATACTGGCCGTGGAGCTCGCCTCGACGGCCGCCGCCGTCGTGCTCTACCTGCCCCTCTTCCTCTACTTCCCCGCCTGCGAAATCTTCCTCGACGGCCAGAGCGTCGGCAAGCGGGCGCGCTCGCTCAAGGTGGTCCGGCTCGACGGCGGGCAGCCCAGCCTGGGCAACTACCTGCTGCGCTGGCTCCTGCGCCTGGTCGACATCGACCTGACGTTCGGCATGGTGGCCCTCGTGACGGCCTTCGTCGGCGGCAAGGGGCAGCGCCTGGGCGACGTCGCCGCCGGCACCAGCGTCGTCAAGATCCTGCCCCGCGTGGAACTGCGCGACACCATCTTCGCCACGCTCGACGCCGACTACCGGCCCACGTTCCACCAGGTCGAAGCCCTCGAAGACGGCGACGTGGCGACAGCCAAGGACGTACTCAACGCGCTGCTGACGCTGCGCCGCTCGCACACGACGCACCTGCTCGAGACGAAGATGAAGGCCGTGCTCGAACGCAAGATGGGCCTCTCGTCCGAGTTGCCCCCCGTCGAGTTCCTGCGCCGGGTCATCAAGGATTACAACTACGTCAAGGGCACGGTGTAGCGCGCCTATCGCGCCGTGAAGAACGTGACCGCTCTGACTTGGTCGAGGTTCACCTGCCAGAGGGTCGCTTGAATGCTCTTCATCGGGTACGGATCGGCGATGCCTTCGGCGGCCCAGGCCACGTCAAAAATGCGCTCCCAACTCTGCGCTATCCGTCGATGGTAGGCGGCATCCGTCGACGGCCCGGTCCCGTACGGGGACAGTCCCCGGTCGGAAAGCTCTCGTTCGAACGCCTCCCCTTCGGCCATCGATGCGGGCAGGTACCAGTAATTGAGCACGTAATGCCACAAGTCGAAGTCCGATAACAGCGCCGCCGCATCCGGCTGCTCAAACTCGATGCGCACGCCGCGTTGCCCGGCGGGCAGGTGCGCGCCGCCGCGCAAGTCGGGTCGGCGTTTCCGGTGGTTTCTCCATTGATACCAGGCCCAGAGCGGATAGCGTACCGCCTTAGGGTGGGGGCCGATCCGTGTAACCATCTGCCCCACCATCCATTCGTACGCGGCGCGGAACGCCGGCTCGACGAATTGGGAATGGGCGCGCAGCGTTTTCTCCCGTTGAAAGGCATGCCAGGCGGCGGCGCTTTGGATGGTCCAGAGGATCATGCGAACTGGATGGCTCCGGCGGATTTTTTAGGCTTGCCATAGCGGCTCGGCCACCTGCCGCAGGATCTCGTCGAGGAAGTCTTCCAGGGGGCGGTCGGGGTGCCAGCGTACGGACCGGGCGCTCTCGCGGTGGACGTACATCCAGTGGGCCAGCAGCCGCACCTCGTCCACCTCTTTTTTGAGATACCGCGCGGGGCGTTCCAGGCCGGGGTCGAAGTGGCGGGCCAGGCCCGCGCGCAGGCGTTCCACCGCGTCGGGCGTGGGCGGTTGCGCCAGCGTGAGGGTCTCGACGTGGCGTCCGAAGCGCACGAGGAAGCACTGCGCGGCGTCGGCGTCGGGGGCGGGCAGCACCAGCACGGCGTTGTGCTCGAGCACGGGGGCGGCCACGGCCTGCTGCCCGTCCAGCAGCCGTTCGAGGCGGCGGAGCCAGTCGCGGTACGTGGCGGCCTGTTCGTAGTCCATCTCGGCGGCGGCCTGCTTCATGCGCGCCTCCAGCACGCCGAGCACGGAGCGGTCGCGCCCGGTGAGGAAGGCGCGCACGCGCTGCACCTCGGCGGGGTAGGCCGCGCGGGCCGGTTCGTCGGCGCAGGGGGCGGTGCAGCGTCCGATGGCGGCGTAGAGGCAGCGCCGTCCGAGGCGGTAGGTGTCGTCGTCGCACTCGCGCAGCAGGAAGAGCTGGTTGATGACCTCGGCGACGAGTTCGGCCTGCCGGCGTCCGCCCATCGGCCCGAAGTACTCGGCGCCGTCGTCACTCAGGTAGGCGCTGAGCGAGAGGCGGGGCGCCTCGTGCGTGGTGTCGAGGCGGAGGAAGGGACGCGTGCGGTAGCGCCGCTGCGCCCGGTTGAAACGTGGCTTGTGCTCCTTGATCAGGCGCGACTCGAGCAGCAGCGCGCCCAGTTCCGAGCCGGTTTCGGTCCAGGTCACGTCGCGCACGCTGCGGAGGAGCTTGCGGGTGCGTTCCGGATGCCCCTCGACGCCGGTGAAGTAGCTGCGCACGCGCGCGCGCAGGCTCTTGGCCTTGCCGATGTAGACGACGGCGCCGTGGCGGTCCTTCATGAAATAGACGCCCGGCAGGTCGGGCAGGCCGGGCAGCACCTCGTCGCGGATCTTTTGCAGGTGGGCCGGCCCCTTGCGGATGTCGCGGTAGGCGCGGTGCTGGAAGTGCAGCACCTCGTCGAGCGATTCGACGCCGTGCTCGGAGGCGAGTTGGTCGAGGAAGCGGAGCAGGATCTCGGCGGCGGCGGCGGCGTCGCCCAGGGCGCGGTGGCGATCCGGCACCTGGAGGCCGAAGAAGTCGATGAGGCTGGAGAGGCCCTTCGAGGGCAGGCCGGGCAGCAGGCGGCGGGCCAGGCGCAACGTGCAGAGCGACGGGTTTGGCAGCGCCTGCCCGCCGGTGCGCTCGAGTTCGGCGTTGAGGAAGCGCAGGTCGAACGTCAGGTTGTGCGCCACGACCACGGCCTGGCCCAGGAAGTCGAGGAAGCCGGGCAGGACGCGGTCCGCCGGGGGCTGGTCGAAGACCATGGCCGTGGTGATGCCCGTCAGTTGCGTGATGCGGTAGGGCACCGACCGCTGCGGGTTGATCAGCCGCGTGAAGCGTTCGACGACCTGCCCGCCCCGCACCTTGACGGCGGCCACCTCCAGCAGGCGGTCCGTCCGGGCCTGCGTGCCGGTGGTCTCGGTATCGACGACGACGAAGTAGGCTTCTCGAATCAGCATAGGCCGGGGACCTGCGCGTGCACCGCACCGCGCCTGATGGGACCGGGTCCGGCTTTCCCGCAACGCGCCGGAGCGCCGGCTACGGCCCCGTCCAAGGTACGAAAAAGTCTCGGTTTCATGATGCACCGCCGCATCCGGTTCCGCGCCGCATCGGCGGACGGCGGTACTGGCATGAATGGGCTGGATCCTATAGATTAAGGGATCAAAGCGCATCCGCCCCGCCCTGCCCGAAAAGCCGGCGGGCGGCGGCAATCCTCCGGCATCCCCTCACCAGCCCCCGTGACCGCCATGCAAACATCCACGCTCCCCCTCGATGGTTTCCGTTGGATCACGGCCCTGTGGATTCTTGCTTTGCTCGTCGTCCTGCCGGGATGCGGCCCGGACGGGGCAGGGCCTCCCGCCGCCGGCACGTCCCCTGCAGATCCGGTGCAGCGCGGCGCCCACCTCGTGACCGTCCTGGGCTGTAACGATTGCCACACGCCGTTGCAGATGGGACCGGAAGGCCCCGCGCCCGACATGTCGCGCATGCTCTCCGGCCATCCCGAGACGCCGGCGCTGCCGCCGCCGCCGGTCTTGCCCGAAGGGCCGTGGAACTGGGTTGGCGCCGCCACCAGCACCGCCTTCGCCGGCCCGTGGGGCATCACCTACTCACCCAACCTGACCCCCG
>JBFGTT010000423.1:0-4016 GCA_041565995.1 Rhodothermales bacterium | reverse complement strand
TACCTGCACACGACCCCCGGCGCCGTCTCTTCGGGCGACCGGGGCGGCCAGCTCTTTCTGCGCGGCGGCGAAGCCACGCAAAACCTCGTCTTCCTCGACGGCATCCCCGTCTACCAGCCCTTCCACATCCTTGGCTTCTATTCCGCCTTCCCCGCCGACGTCATCGACGCCGCCGACGTGTACGCCGGAGGCTTCGGCGCGCGCTACGGCGGGCGGCTCTCCTCGGTCCTCGACGTGCGCGCGCGCAACGGCAACAAGCAGCGGGTGGACGGGGCCGCCTCCGTCGCGCCGTTCCTGAGCACCCTCCGCGTCGAAGGGCCGCTGGTGCCGAACAAGGTCTCGTTCCTGGCCTCGGTGCGCCAGTCGCTCGTCGAACAACTCGTGCCGACGCTCTTCGAGCAACGCCTCGACTATCGCTTCGGCGACCGCTTCGCCAAGCTCCACGCGCTGCCCAACGCCTCGACGTCGGTGTCCGTCACCGCGCTGCACACCTCCGACCGGGGCAACCTGGCCGGCACGTTCAAGGATCCGCTGGGCGACGTCGAAGACGTGCCGGAGACCGAGCGCGACAGCAGCGAGGTGGCCTGGGATAACCTGGCCCTCGGCGCGCGCCTCGGCTATCTGCCCGCGCGCCTGCCCCTGCTGGCCGAACTCTCGGGCTGGATTTCGCAGATGGACACCCGCTTCGGCCTCGAAGCCGATCCCGAACGCGAAGCCTCGGTGGAGGCCTTCGGCGGCGAACTCAACCTGACGTTTTTCGCCGGAGAGGCGCAGCTCCGCGCCGGGGTCTTCGCCCAGCGCGCCCAACTGGCCTACACGCTCGGCGGGGTCTTTCAGGAGATCGACGCCAGCGAGGAGCGGCAGACCGAGGGGGGCGTCTACGCCGAGGCCGAGGTGCCCGTCGGCCCGTCGCTGCGGCTGACGCCGGGCGTGCGCGTCCACGCTTTCTTCGACCGGCACGCCACGCGCGTGGAACCGCGCCTGCGCGCCGTCTGGCGCCCCGGCGGGCGCCTGAGCGGGCAGCAGTGGAGCGCGGCCTGGGGCCTCTATCACCAGGTCGTCGTGGGGCTTACGGACGAGCGCGACGTGGGCAACGTCTTCACGGCTTGGGCCGCTTCGACGCTCGACGAGGTGCCGCGCGCGATGCACGTCATCCTGGGATGGCGCCTGGCGCTGCCGGCGCGAGGCCTCGACCTGGCCCTCGAAGGCTACCACAAGCGTCTCTCGCACCTGGCGCTGCCGGCCTGGAGCGTGCTGCCGGCCTTCACCACCACGCTGGAGCCGGGGCGCGGCGTCGTCTGGGGCCTCGACGCCCGCATCGAGGTCAACCGCGAGGGCTTCTACGGCTATGCCGGCTACGGCCTGGCCTCGGTCGAATACGTCTCGGAGCAGGAGGCCTTCAGCGTCTGGTTCGGCGAGCCGCAGCAGCGCTACCGGCCCCCACACGACCTCCGGCACCAGGTCAACGCCGTAGCGCGCTACCGGCTCGGCACCCTCGCGCTGAGCGCCCGCTGGCAGTACGGCTCCGGCCTGCCCTACACCCGCTCCATCGGCTTCGACGACTGGCTGCTGCTGACCGGCAGCGACGTGGACCTGCACCGCGAACCCGGCCAGGTGCGGGTGCTCTACGACCGCCCCTACCGCGCCCGCCTGCCCGCCTACCACCGCCTCGACCTGTGGCTCGAACGCACCTTCGAGCGCGAGCGCGTCAACCTCATCGTGCGCGCCGGCGCCGTCAACGTCTACGACCGCGCCAACCTGTTCTACTTCGACCTCTTCACCCTCCGCCGCGTCGATCAACTGCCGCTGACGCCTTCCGTCGGACTCAAGCTGGAGATCAAGTGATGCGAAAACGTGCGCGCGAGCGGACGAACGGACGGATGGACCATGCGGCGAGCGACAAAGGCGCCCACACGTTGCTCGCCGCGCTGGCCCTGAGCCTCCTCGTGACGGCCTGCGACGGCGTCGAGGTCTTCCCGTTCCGCGAGACCGACCACTACTACTCGATCTACGGCTACCTCGATACCCTCGCCGACTCGCATTTCGTGCGGGTGGTGCCGCTGCGCACCCGCCTCGAACGCGCCCAGTCCCCGACCGACGGCCCCTTCGCCCGCATCGACGCCCGCGTCACTTCGTTCGACCTCGCCACGGGCGACTCGGTGGCGTGGACGGGGGCGCTCGTGCGCTTGCGCGACGGCACCTACGGCCACCTCTTCGGCGCCCGCATTCCCGCCCTCTTCCCCGGACGCACCTACCGCCTCGAAGTGCGCCGCTCCGACGGCAAACGCAGCCACGCCGAGACGACGGTGCCCCTCCCGCCTCGCTGGCGCATCGGTCCGCCGCAGCAGCAGGGCGGCGGCCTCGTGCAGACCGTGCGCCTCGAAGGCGTGCCCAACCGCCCGGACGATGTCGCCCTGGTCTACGCCGTCGGCCCGCCCGGCACCATCAACCCCAACCGCGTGCGCATCCCCTACGGACGCCCCGGCAGCCTCCGCGACGGCGCCTGGACCCTCGACGTGCTTCTCTCACGCGACGCCGACGCCGTCCGCGACACGCTGGCGCGGCAACTCGGACCGGACTTCGCCGCCGGGCCGCTCGTACTCTTCAGCGTCACAATGCACACCGCCACGCTCGACACCGCCTGGGATCCGCCCGGCGGCGTCTTCGACCCGGACGTGCTGCAACTGCCCACCACGTTCTCGAACGTCGTCAACGGCTTCGGCTTCTTCGGCTCCATCGGTCGCTTCGCCGAAGACTGGACCCTGGACGCCGAAACCGCCGAGGCCCTCGGCTTCCTGCCGCAGTGACGTGGAAGCTCGCGAAAGGGCGGGCGTCGTGTGGAAGCATTCTGGAAGGCCCCATCTCGAAGAATCTGACAGCAGCAGGGCGAGGCCGTATCTTCGAGATTCGACATTCCTCGTTCGATATTCGATATTCCAGGGCATCTCCCGGAAAGTTGCACTACTACACATCGGCACATG
Organism: Rhodothermales bacterium; assembly: GCA_041565995.1. Taxonomy (GTDB): domain Bacteria; phylum Bacteroidota; class Rhodothermia; order Rhodothermales; family JBFGTT01; genus JBFGTT01. Next base: position 1,035 of record JBFGTT010000423.1, on the reverse strand, counting down.
GGCATCACCGTCATCATCAATCCGCAATCCGGCAGCGGGCTGGGGCGTCGGCTGGCGCACGCATTGCGACGGTTCGAGCCGGTGCTGCTCGACCCGGCGCGCGCCGCCGAACAACTCGAAGGCCGCGTGGCGCCAGGCGACACGTTTGTCGTCGGCGGGGGAGACGGCACGGTGTCGCTGGTGGTCGAGACGCTCTTTCGGATGGGGCTGGGCGAGGCCGTCACGGCGGTGGTCTATCCGCTGGGCACGGGCAACGATCTGTCGCGCGGCCTGGCGCTACGCTTGCCGCCCGACCCCGCCGGCTTCATCGAGACGCTGGCGCCCGACCAGGCCGAACGGCGCGAGGTGGCCGTCTGGAAGATGGGCACGCGCTACTTCGTCAACTACGTGGGTCTGGGCATCGACGCGCAGATCCTGGCTACCGCCGACCGCTGGCGCCGCTACTTCCCGGCGCGGCCCTTCATGCGCAAGCTGTCGCTGGGCCTGGCCGGCTTCCGGCACCCGTTCTACCGCATTCGGCAGGAGATGCGCGTGCACACCGAGGCCGGCGTGCTGGAGCTCAAGGGCCAGGGCGGCGTGATCCTCAGCAACGTCGGCTACATCGTCGGCGGCAGCCGCATCGGCGCGTTGGAACCGGCGGCGCCCCGGCTCAGCGTCACCCTGGTGCGGTCGAGCCTGGACCTGATCCGGCTTTTCCTCTCGCGCTTCGGGCCGCCGAAGCCCGTCCTGCCCTACACGCTGGCCCGGGAGGTGCTCCTCGAAGGTGGCCCGCTGCCGGCCGAGATCGACGGCGAGGTAGCCCTCTTCGAAGCCGGGCGCGTGACCTGCGCCGGCACGCTGCACATCCTGGCGCCGCCCGGCCCCGGCACACATCTGCCCTGAGACCCTGAGACGCGTCGATTGACTTTTGACACCGCCAGTGGTATGTTGACACATTCTTGCGAAGGGTCTGTCGTGGAACGTTTTCGAAGGACCTTGCGGGTGTGAGGGGTGGACGCAAGGTCTTTTGGTGGAGTTGCAGGGAGGTGTCGAAGG
>JBFGTT010000422.1:0-4017 GCA_041565995.1 Rhodothermales bacterium | reverse complement strand
TCAGAACCTTATAAAGTCTGCGCGGTTTAGACGATATTACGTTGCAAAGACGCACGCTTTCGATGACTACGCGTTGCCTCATGTGCCTGGCCTGTTGCTGTGCCTGCTGCTGTTGTCAGGCCCGGGAGGGCACGTGTGCACGCGGCGTCCGAGGTCGTTTCGGATAAGCCGCTCGCTTCGAAGCGTCACCTGATCTGAGCACACACGCGCTGCCTCTCCCGACCGTTCGGTGAGAGGCTTTTTTTGTGGATCGCAGCCCTGGCAAGACCCCATGATCGGCACTCCATACCGTCTCCGCTCCACCCACGGCGCCCCGCTGCACGACGCCGTGCCGCCGCCCGACGTGGCCTGCAAGATCGGGCGGACGCCGCTGCTGCGGCTGACGCGCCTGGCCGCGCACCTGCCCCCTACGGTGCAGGTGATGGCGAAGGCCGAGTTCCTCAACCCCGGCGGCTCGGTCAAGGACCGGGCGGCGTGGCGCATGATGCAGGAGGGCCTGCGCACCGGCGCGCTGCACCGGGGCCAGGCGCTCATCGACGCCACCAGCGGCAACACCGGCATCGCCTACGCCATGCTGGGTGCCGCCCTCGACATCCCCGTGACGCTGGCGATGCCCGAAAACGCCTCGGAGGCGCGCAAGCAGATCCTCCAGGTCTACGGCGCCACGCTCCTGCTGACCGACCCGCTCGAGGGCACCGACGGGGCGCAGCGCTTCGTGCGCGACCTCGTCCGTCGCCACCCGGCGCGCTACTTCTACCCTGACCAGTACAACAACGAGGCCAACTGGCAGGCCCACTTCGACGGCACCGGCCGGGAGATCATCACGCAGACGCACGGGCGCGTCTCGCACTTCGTGGCCGCCCTGGGCACCACGGGGACCTTCACGGGCGTCTCGCGCCGGCTCAAGCTGCACGACCCGGCGGTCCGCTGCCTGAGCGTGCAGCCCGACGCGCCGCTGCACGGCATGGAGGGCGTCAAGCACCTGGAGACGGCCCTGGTGCCGGGCATCTACGACCCGGCGCTGGCCGACGCCGACCTGCGCGTCTCGACCGAGGAGGCCTTTGCCATGACGCGGCGGCTGGTGCGCGAGGAGGGGCTGCTCGTGGGCGTCTCTTCGGGCGCCAACGTGGCGGCGGCTCTGCGCCTGGCCGAAGACCTCGACGAGGGCGTCGTCGTCACCATCCTGTGCGACACCGGCGCCCGCTACCTGGGCGAATCTTTCTGGAACGAAGCATGAGGGGCGCCCCCCGCGTGCGTCTCTCGTCGATCCCTCCTTCTGGCGCTATGCACACCCTTCCCGACGTGCTCGACGCCGTCCGCGCCCACGCGAGGGCGACGTATCCCGAAGAGTGCTGCGGCTTCCTGCTGGGCCGCGCCGAGGCCGGCGGCCACCACGTCGTCGCCGCCCGGCGCGTCGAGAACCGCCGCGCCGAAAACCGCGAGCGGCGCTACCGCATCACCCCGCAGGACTACCGCGCCGCCGACGCCGACGCCCGCGCGCGCGGCCTAGACATCGTGGGCTTTTACCATTCGCACCCGGATCACCCCGCCCGCCCGTCCGCCACCGACCTGGCCGAGGCGTCGTTTCCGGGCTACACCTACGTGATCGTCTCCGTCGAAGGCGGCGAGCCGGCGGCGCTGACGGCGTGGTCGCTGGCGCCGGACCGTTCGCGCTTCGACGCCGAACCCATCGACCTCCTCCCTGCAACCCTCCCGACGCCATGAGCACGAATCACCAGACGCACACCCTGACCGACATCCTCATCCCTACGCCGCTCCGCGCGTACACCGGCGGGCAGGCCGTGGTGGCCGTCGAAGGCGCCACCGTCGGCCAGGCGCTCGACCACCTGACGGCGCGGTTTCCGGTCCTGCGGAAGCATCTTTTCGGCGACGACGGCAACCTGCGCGCCTTCGTCAACATTTACCTCAACGACGAGGACATCCGCTACCTGCAACGCGACGAGACGCCGCTGGGGGCGGAGGACCGGCTTTCGATCGTGCCTTCGATTGCCGGAGGCGGGGCGGACGTCCGAGCGTTCGCGTGTTGAAGTGCGAAAAAACGCCCACCGCTATACCACCCCAATCCGCTTGATCTCATGGACACGCTGACGACTGCCGACGTGACGCTCTCTCGCGATGAACTGCGCCGCTACAACCGCCACCTGATCTTGCCGCAGGTGGGCGTGGCGGGCCAGAAGAAGCTCAAGGCCGCCTCGGTGCTGCTCGTGGGCGCCGGCGGGCTAGGCTCGCCGCTGGCGCTCTACCTGGCCGCCGCCGGCGTGGGTCGCCTCGGCCTCGTCGACTTCGACGTGGTCGACGTGTCCAACCTCCAGCGGCAGGTGCTCCACGGCACCAAAGACGTAGGCCGCCCCAAGCTCGACTCGGCGCGCGACCGCCTCCTCGACGTCAACCCGCACGTCCGGCTCGACCTGCACGAGACGCGCCTGAGCAGCGAAAACGCCCTTGACCTCGTGGCCGACTACGACGTGGTGGCCGACGGCACGGACAACTTCCCCACGCGCTACCTGGTCAACGACGCCTGCGTGCTCACCGGCACGCCCAACGTCTACGCCTCCATCTACCAGTTCGAGGGGCAGGTGTCGGTCTTCGGGATGCCGGGCGGGCCGTGCTACCGGTGCATCTACCCGGAGCCGCCGCCGCCGGGGCTGGTGCCTTCGTGCGCCGAAGGCGGCGTGCTGGGTATCCTGCCCGGCCTCGTCGGCACGATGCAGGCCACCGAGGTGATCAAGCTGATCCTGGGCGTGGGCGAGCCGCTCGTGGGCCGGCTGCTGCTCTTCGACGCCCTCGGCATGAGCTTCCGCACGCTCAAGGCGCGCAAGGACCCGGCCTGCCCCCTCTGCGGCGAGCACCCGACGCTCCACGCCCTGATCGACTACGAGGCGTTTTGCGGCATCCCGCAGACCAACGGCCTCGCCCAGGACGACGCGGCGCCCGTGCCCGAAGTCACCGTCGGCGAACTCAAGGCCCGCCGCGACCGGGGCCAGGCGCCCTTCGTGCTCGACGTGCGCAAGCCCTTCGAGGACGAGATCGCCACGATGGGCGCCGACCAGCTCATCCCCGTCGAGGAACTGGCCGACCGGCTCGGCGAGGTGCGGGCTGCGCGCGACGCCGAGATCGTGGTGCACTGTCGTTCGGGGGTGCGCTCGGCGCGGGCGGTGCGGATGCTGACGCAGGCCGGTTACACGCGGGCCTTCAACCTCAAGGGGGGCATTCTGGCCTGGAGCCAGGAGATCGATCCGTCGGTGCCGCAGTACTGACGGGGGAAAGGCGGATCGTTGGCGTCAGGCAACGGTGAACTCCAGGCGGTGGCCCTGGGTGCCGAGGGAACAGTAGCGGACGTGATGGGCGCAGGCCTGGAGCAGCAGCAGGCCCATGCCGCGTTCGGGCAAGGTCCGGCACACCTCTTCGAGCGTGACGCGCGGCTGGAGGTCCGGCTCGAAGCCCTCCGAATTGTCGGCGATGACGCAGCAGAGGCGTTCGCCGTGCGCCCAGAGGCTCAGGGCGATCTCCGGGACGCGGTCGCGGAAGTCGGCGTGTTGCACCAGGTTGGCGACCCATTCGTGGACGGCCAGGCGGGCGCGGCACATCACGTCGGCGGTTATCGCAGGCGAGAAGGTCTGCTGCGCCTCCCATTGATCGAAGAGTTCTTGCAGGCGGTCGATGATCAGGTCGATGTTGCCCAGGTAGAGCGTCTCGCGCGCGGTGCCGGTGACGCCGCCGTCGCCGGTGCAGTCGGGATCGGCAGGATAGGCCAGGTAGCCGCCGCTGCCGTCGCGATGGGCGAAGCGGGCAGGTCCGCCGTCGGAGTGAAAGGGTCGGAAGGATCTCATAGGAACAGGCCGGAGGGTGCGACCAGGGTCCGTTTGGCTGAAGGGGACCGTTCCGGCGCGCAGCCGTCTATCGACGGGCGGCAGGACGGCGGCTCGACGCCTTCTTTGCTTCATGGTGGGGTCCCGCGAGAAGGTGTACTACCGAGTGGACATGCCAAAGAGAATG
>JBFGTT010000421.1:0-4041 GCA_041565995.1 Rhodothermales bacterium | reverse complement strand
ACGCTGCGCATGGAGATGGGCCTGAGCCGCACCGACCGCCACGGCACCCCCTTCGACCGCTGGTACAACGAGGCGCACCAGATCGACTGCCAGCCCGGCTGGATAAGCCTGCCCGCCGTCGCCGAGCGCCTCGGCCACGCGATGCGCTACAAAGGCCCGAAGCAGATCATGGAGGAAGTCGCCGAGGCCCTGCCGGCCTTCGCAGGCGCCACCTACGCGGCGATGGGCCTCGACGGCGTGCGCCTGCAAGACGTAGGCGCGGCGGTGTGACGCGGCACGCAGGGAAACATCAAAAACGCCCGGCCTCGCTGATGGAGGCCGGGCGTTCTTGCATGGCAGATGCGCTGGCTTTTTGCGTCAGCGAAAAGCTAATTCGAGCCGCCGCTGCTCATCGACGTGAGCGTGACCTTCATGGTGCCGCCGCCCATGGCCGCTGGCAGCTTGGAGACGCCCTGCACAGCGTAGTGCGGCGCCGCCGTCGTCACGTGCAGCGTCGTCGTGCCGCCCTCGTCGCCGTCGAGCGGGTCGATCTGCACCACGAGCGTCTCGAAGGTGCCGGCGGGTGTCTCGACCGCCTCGGCGCCCGCCACCGAGAGCTTCATCGGGCGCACCCGCTGCATCAGCGGGTCGTAGAGGCGCAGCGTGGTCGTGTAACCCGCCGCCAGCGGCAGCCCGGCTACGGCGAGTTCCAGCCCCGCGCCGTCGCCGAAGACCGGCGCGTCGAGCGCGACGTTGACCGGGAGCGTCTGGCCCATGTTGCTCAGCTTGCCGGTGATGGCCTCGTCGGTGAAGCGGAAGCTCATGCTGCCCATGCCCACGACGTCGCGGCGCACCGGGCGCAGCGTGCCCTTGTCCACGTCGAACGTGTCGAGGGCGGTGCTGCCGCCCATCTGCGGCGGCAGCGTGACGGCATCGACGACGCGCCAGACGGGCCGGTCCTCGAACGTAGCCGCTTCGATGGTGCGGTTCATGTCCAGGGCGATCTCCTGGCCCATCGTCTGGAGCGTCAAAGCGTAGGTCATCGAGGCCGGGGCGAGCGCGCTGCCGTCGGCCTCGGGCAGCGCGGCGCGCTCGGCGCCGGCGGCAGCGTCGGCGTCGGGCAACTCCGGCATCTCGACGGAGGCCACGTCCACGGTCAGCGCGTCGAGCTTCTCGGCGATGGCCTCGGGCATGTCTTGCTGCGCCCGCCCGCCCAGGTGTTCGGCGAAGAACTGTTCGATGGCGACGGCCACGGCCAGGCGGTTTTCCTTGCCCGAGAAGCCGTGCCCTTCGTCCGGCGCCACCAGGTATTCGACGGGGAAGCCCCGGTCGCGCAGGGCCACCACGATCTGGTCCGACTCCTGCTGTTTCACGCGCGGGTCGTTGGCGCCCTGGATCACCAGCAGCGGCGCGCGGATCTTATCCGCCGAGAACAGCGGCGACTGCGCCTTGAGCCGTTCGCGGTCCTCCGGGTCGTCGGCGTCGCCCAGGCGTACGTCGAAGATCTTGCGGATCGGCCCCCAGTAGGGCGGGATGGACTTGAGCAGGGTCAGCAGGTTCGAGGGTCCGACGTACGAGATGCCGGCGGCGTAAAGCTCCGGCGTGAAGGCCAGGCCGGCCAGCGTGGCGTAGCCGCCGTAGGAGCCGCCGAAGATGGCCACGCGCTGCGGGTCGGCGATGCCCTGGTCGATCAGGTATTGGACGCCGTCGGAGAGGTCGTGCTGCATGGCGCCGGTGCCCCACTCGTTGTTGCCGGCGTTGAGGAACGCCTTGCCGTAGCCCGTCGAGCCTCGGAAGTTGATCTGCAGCACGGCGTAGCCCCGGTTGGCCAGGAACTGCGCGTAGCTGTCGTAGCCCCACTGGTCGCGCGCCCACGGGCCGCCGTGCGGGTGGATGACCACAGGCAGGTTGCTGGCCTGGACGCCCCGAGGTACGGTCAGGTAGGCGGGGATCTCCAGGCCGTCGCGCGCCGGATAGCGCAGGGCCTGCATCTCGGCCAGGTGCTCGGCGGGCAGTTCGGGGCGGGAGCGGTAGAGCAACTCGACCTGGCCCGTCGCGCCGTCGTAGAGGTAGGTCGAGCCGGGGTCTACGTCGCGCGTGACGCGGACGAGGCGCAGCCGCTCGTCTTTGGTCGAAGACCCCAGGTAGATCTCGCCTTCGGGCAGCGCCGCGCGCAGGCGTTCGAGGTCGCGCGCCACCTGTTCGTCTTTGGGATAGATGCGCAGCCGGTCGCCGAGGTAGTAGGTAGCCACGAGTTCGTCCGTCACGTCGGAGAACTCGGCCCCGCCGAAATCGACCTGGCCTTCGGGATCCGATTCGACGAATTCTTCCTGGCCGGTGGCCGGGTCGAAGAGGATCAGGCGCGTCAGGTCTACGTCGTCGCCTTTGTTGGTGATCATGTAGACGCGCCGCCCGTCTTTGTGGAAGCGGACGGGGCCGCAGGTCTCTTCGTTGTTGCACCCGTAGACGGGCGTCAGCGCGGTGCCGTCTACGCGGAGGACCTCGGTGCCGCCGGCCTCGTCGAGCCGCAAGCCCAGGCGCAGGGTGCCGGTGAGGTCGAAGAGCCAGCCGGCTACGTTCTGCTCGTTCCGGAAGACCAGTTCGCGCGCGCCCGTGGCCAGGTCCACGCGGTAGACGTCGTGGAGGGCCGGGTCGCGGTCGTTGAGGCCGACGATGATCTCGCCGGGCGTGTTTTCGGGCACGTCGTAGATCATCGCCCGCGTGTCTTCGTAGTCGGTGATGTCGCGCGCGGGTGGTACGCCGGTGGCGGCCTCGGCCTCGGCGGCAGGATCGACGACGTAGACGTGGAAGTTCTCGTTGCCGCCTTTATCCTGCGCGTAGAGCACGTAGCGGCCGTCCTGGCTCCAGAAGTAGCTGCGCACGGGCCGCGTGGTGTCGGCGGTGACGGGGCGGGCGGCCTCGAAGGCCTCGTCGAGGCCCTTGACCCAGATGTTCATCACGCCGCGGTAGGGCTTGACGAACGAGACGAACCGGCCGTCGGGCGAGAGCTGCGCGCCCGAAATCTCGGGGTCGCCGAAGAACAGTTCCCGGTCGATCAGCGGCGGGAGCTGGGCGAGGTAGGCCGGCTGCGCCAGGGCCGCCGAGCCGACGCCGAGGCCGAAGAGCAGGGTGCCTAGAACAAGCAGTTTTTTCATGCTGAACCTCCAGAGGTTGGGTTGGGGCAGGCGCGCCGTCTGCCGCGTCGGTACGTTCGCGCCGCGCCGCCGCGTGCGAGAGGGGAACCGCAACGGCGCCGGGAGAGGGGACGGCTTCGCTATCGAAGAAAGCATCAGAAAAACCGTGCGGCGCGAGGCGGCCTGGCACAGGGCCAAAGTAGCCAACCGCCGCCGCCGGGTTGTTGAAATCTTCCCCAAAACGGCCTTTCGGACGCGCCCGGCTACGCAGCGCCGCCCGCCGGAGTTGCACGCCTCGGCGGCAGCGCGTACCTTCTTACGAATTTTGACCCGGTAGCGCCGAGCCGCGCAGCACACGCGCTGTTTTCCCCGTCAAAATTCGCCGCACAGGCGTATTCGGCCCCGCCCTTTTCCTGGTTTCGGAACCGAAACAATTATGGACTTACCGCTGTGGCTGATCGCGATCATCGCGTTCGTGATCATCAACTTCATGCTCGTTTCGGCGTCGGTGCTGGTCTATGCCGAGCGCAAGGTCTCCGGCTATATGCAGAACCGGCCCGGCCCCAACCGCGTCGGGCCGTTCGGCTTCTTGCAGCCCTTCGCCGACGTCTTCAAGCTGCTCTTCAAGGAGGACATCAGCCCGGCGGCCTCGAACAAGTTCATCCACTCGCTGGCGCCGGTGCTGATGGTGGTCATCGCCATGACGGTGCCGGCGGTGATCCCGTTTGCGCGCGGCTTCGTGATCGTCGACGTGGGCGTGAGCGTGCTGATCATCCTGGCGCTGACCTCGATCTCGGTCTACGGCGTGACGCTGGCCGGGTGGAGTTCCAACAGTAAGTTTTCGCTGCTGGGCGGCCTGCGCTCGTCGGCCCAGATGATCTCCTACGAACTCTCGATGGGCCTGGCGGTGGTCTCGGTGGTGCTCATT
>JBFGTT010000420.1:0-4047 GCA_041565995.1 Rhodothermales bacterium | reverse complement strand
GGCATCAGGTCGGTGGTCTTGCGGATGGCGGCCAGCTCGCGGACGAGGTGATGCGCAAAGGTGATGGGCATGGGCATCAGTTCGGGCGTTTCGCGGCAGGCGAAGCCGAACATCATGCCCTGGTCGCCGGCGCCCTGCTCGGCGTGGCCGTCGACGCCCTGCGCGATGTCCGAGCTTTGCTCGTGGATGCTAGAGAGCACCCCGCACGAGTAGGCGTCGAAGCGCAGGGCCGGGTCGGTGTAGCCGATATCGCCGATGACTTTGCGCGCGATCTCCTGCACGTCTACGAAGGCCTCCGTGCGCACCTCGCCGGAGAGCACCACCAGGCCGGTGGTCACCAGCGTCTCGACGGCCACGCGGCTGTGGGGATCTTGTTTGAGCAGTTCGTCGAGGATGGCGTCCGAGATCTGGTCCGCCACTTTGTCGGGGTGACCCTCCGAAACGGATTCCGAGGTGAACAAGTAGGCCATGAAATCGCGGGTGGATGAAGGTGAGCAGGTTGGTCGGGGCGCTTGCGGGAGCGCCCGCCGGGAGGCGCCGAGCGTACAGGGCCGGGCGCGCGTTGCCCTCGCGGCGCGCATGCTTCCTGAAAGAAACGTACAACGCCCGGCCCGGTCAATAGTTCGGCGCGCAGGCAGCCTGCGAAAAGGAAGCCTCTGCAAAGTCTCTATCAATCCCAGGCGCCAGGATTGCTTCTGCCTGCCGCCTGCCTTAGCTTAGGACGTTTGAAGGAATCTCACCTTCCTTCGTCCTGGCCGGGCGCCCTGCCCCGGCGCACCACACCGCATCAAGCACAACGGAGGCATCCTTATGGCAAACGATCTCGAAGCAAGGGTCAAAGCGATCATTGTCGAGAAACTGGGCGTCGAAGAGTCCGAGGTGACGCCCGAGGCGTCGTTTACCAACGACCTGGGCGCCGACTCGCTCGATACCGTGGAACTGATCATGGAACTCGAGAAAGAGTTTGGCTTCACCATTCCCGACGAAGAAGCCGAGAAGATCGCCACGGTGGGCGACGCCATCAGCTATATCAATGAGAAAGCAAACGCCTGAGCGTGGGGCCTGCCGCCGGTAGGCCGCCGCGTTTCCCCCTTCTCCGGCCCTGCTCGAAGGTGCCCTTTGCAAGCGCGCTTCTTTGAGTCGCCTGGTTTTTTACTTTCCACAGATTCATGTCGAACCACAAGCGAAGGGTTGTCGTCACGGGCATGGGCGCCCTCACCCCCATCGGCCACTCGGTCGATGCGTTCTGGGAGTCCATGATGCGCAGTCAGAGCGGCGCGGCCCCCATCACCCACTTCGATCCGGCCCCCTTCGAGACGAGGTTCGCCTGCGAGGTCAAGGACCTCGACCTGCTCGCGTTTTTCGACCGCAAGACCCTCCGCCGCCTCGATCCTTTCGCCCAGTTTGCCCTCATCGTGGCCGACCAGGCCGTCAAAGACGCCTGCATCGACCCGGAGACGATGTCGCAGGAGGAAAAGGACCGCGTGGCGATCATCTTCGGCAGCGGCATCGGCGGCATGCAGATCTTCCACGCGCAGACGAAGAACTACATCGAGAACGGCGTTCGCTTCCTCTCGCCCTTTTTCATCCCGATGCTCATCCCGGACATCGCCTGCGGCCACATGTCGATCAATTACGGCTTCCGGGGGCCGAACTACTGCGTGGTCTCGGCCTGCGCCACGGGCAACAACAACATCGGCGACGCCTACATGCTCATCCAGCGCGACGCCGCCGACGCGGCCCTCTGCGGCGGAACCGAGGCCAGCGTCTCGGAACTGGGCGTGGGCGGCTTCCAGGCTATGAAAGCCCTCTCGACGCGCAACGACGAGCCGGCCACGGCCAGCCGCCCCTTCGACGCCACGCGCGACGGCTTCGTGCTCGGCGAAGGCGCCGGCGCTCTCTATCTCGAAGAACTCGAACACGCCCGCGCGCGCGGGGCGCGCATCTACGCCGAGATCGTGGGCATCGGCATGAGCGCCGACGCCAACCACATCACCGCGCCCGACCCCGATGGCCACGGCGCGGCCCTGGCCATGAAAAGCGTGCTCCGCGACGCCGGCTTGCAGCCCGAAGACGTCGATTACCTCAACATGCACGGCACCTCGACGCCGCTGGGCGACGTGGCCGAGACGAAGGCCGTCAAGCAGGTCTTCGGCGAGTACGCCTACCGGATGAACCTGTCTTCGACCAAGAGCATGACGGGCCACCTGCTCGGCGCCGCCGGCGCCGTCGAGGCCATCGCCACGATCCTGGCCACCCGCCACGACCGCGTCCCGCCCACCATCAACTTCGAGCACCCGGACCCCGAGTGCGACCTCAACTACACCTTCAACGAGCCGCAGGCGCGCCCCGTCGACGTCGCCATCTCAAACGCCTTCGGCTTCGGCGGGCACAACACCTCGCTGGCCTTCCGCAAGTACGTGGAATAAGTGCTGGCGGACCTGTGGCACCCTGGCGCCTGGGCGGGCGCCGAACCCTTCGGATTTCCGAATCCCGAGGGGTTTCTTATTTTTGACAACCCGCCGGGTTTTCCCATCCGGTTCCTCCCACACTTGCCCTGGATAGATCGATGGCTGCTCGACTGCTAGTTCCGCTGCTGATGCTGCTGCTCGTTCCCGCCGTCTTCGCGCAGGAGACCCCGGCGGATACGACCAAGAAAGAAGAGGCCAAGAAAGGCTGGGACGTGAGTGCCGCGCACGGCCCGACCCAGGCCGTCCGGTTCACCACCACCGAAGGCACCTGGGTGAACCTCGACGTCAGCCCCGACGGCGCCGAGATCGTCTTCGACCTCTTGGGCGACCTCTACCTGCTGCCGCTGGCCGGCGGCAAAGCCACGCGCTTGACCTCCGGCCCCGCCTTCGACGTGCAGCCCCGCTTCAGCCCGGACGGCGCCCGCATCGCCTTCGTCAGCGACCGTGCCGGCGGCGACAACCTCTGGACCGTCCGGCGCGACGGCTCGGACCCGCAGCAGGTCACCAAGGAGGATTTCCGCCTCGTCAACGGCCCGGCCTGGACGCCCGACGGGCAGTACCTGCTGGCCCGCAAGCACTTCACCTCCACGCGCTCGCTCGGCGCCGGCGAGGTGTGGATGTACCACGTCAGCGGCGGCAGCGGCCTGCAACTGACCAAGCGCAAGAACGACCAGCAGGACCAGGGCAACGAGATCGCCCTGAGCCCCGACGGGCGCTACGTCTACTTCAGCGAAGACATGAGCGGCGGCAGCACCTTCCAGTACAACAAAGATCCCAACGGCCAGATCTACGTCGTCCGCTGCCTCGACCGCGAGACGGGCAAGCTGGAGAACCTCATCACCGGCGCCGGCGGGGCCGCCCGCCCGCAGCCCTCGCCCGACGGTAAGCACGTCGCCTTCGTCCGCCGTGTGCGCGCCAAGAGCGTGCTCTACCTCTACGACCTCGAAACCGGCGCGCAGAAGCCCATCTACGACCGGCTCAGCCACGACCAGCAAGAAGCCTGGGCCATCTTCGGCGTCTACCCCGGCTTCGCCTGGACGCCCGACGCCAGGCACCTCGTCTTCTGGGCCGAGGGCAAGCTCTGGAAGCTGGACGTGGCCACACGCGAGGCCGTGCAAATCCCCTTCGAGGCGGACGTGGAGCAGACCGTCACCGAGGCGCTGCGCTACCCGCAGCAGATCAGCCCGCCGACGTTCGAGGCCCGGATGATCCGCGACGCGGCGACCGCGCCCGACGGCCAGACGCTCGTCTTCCAGGCCGTGGGCCGCCTCTGGAAAAAACGCCTCCCCGACGGTACCCCGCAACGCCTGACGACGGACGACGTCCGCTTCGAGTACGAGCCGGCGTTCAGCCCGGACGGCCGGACCGTCGTCTACACCACCTGGAGCGACGCCGACCTCGGCGCCGTCTACAGCGTGCCGCTGGCCGGCGGCACGCCGCGCAAGCTGACGGCGCGCCCCGGCTACTACTTCACGCCGCGTTTTTCGGCGGACGGCGCGAAGATCGTCTATCGGCGCGGTTCGGGGAACTCGCTCCTGGGCTTCGTCCACGGCGTCGAGGAGGGCCTCTACTGGAT
>JBFGTT010000419.1:0-4053 GCA_041565995.1 Rhodothermales bacterium | reverse complement strand
CCGGCGGCATCCGGCGGCGGGCACGCGGCGCTTCGTGCTGCCCTACCGGCAGGCCCGCTCCGAGGAAAAATTCTACTTCGAATCCTGGCAACTGGATCAGCCGCTGCCCGATCACATCGAGGAAGTGTAGACGTGAACAGCGACGACGAACGGTGGATGCGGCGGTGCCTCGACCTGGCCGCGCGCGGCGCGGGCCGGGTGAGTCCCAACCCGATGGTCGGGGCGGTGCTGGTCGATGCCGGGGGGACGTTGCTGGGCGAGGGCTGGCACGCGGCCTACGGCGGCCCGCACGCCGAGCCGCACGCCGTCGCCGAAGCCGAGCAGCGCCACGGCCCGAAGGCCCTGCGCGAGGCCACGCTCTACGTCAACCTGGAGCCGTGCAGCCACCACGGCAAGACGCCGCCGTGCGTCGATCTGATCCTGGAGAAAGGCATCCCGCGCGTCGTCGCCGGCATGGTCGATCCGTTTGCGGAGGTCGCCGGGCGGGGCCTGGCGCGGCTGCGCGAGCGGGGTGTGATCGTCGAGTTGGGGGTGCTGGAGAAGGAGTGCCGGCGTTTCAACGAAGCCTTCGTCCATCACGTGCAGACGCGCCGTCCGCTCGTGACGCTCAAGATCGCGCAGACGCTCGACGGGTTCGTCGCCACCGAAAGCGGAGACGCCCGCTGGGTTTCGGGCCTGGCGGCGCGCGCGCGCGGGCACCAGTGGCGTGCCGAACTCGACGGCGTGCTGGTGGGTAGCGGCACGGCGCGGCAGGACGACCCGGCGCTGACGGTGCGCCACGTCGAAGGCCGGCAGCCCGTCCGCTTCGTGCTCGACCGCGCGGGCACGCTCTCGCCGCGCCTGAACCTCTTCACCGACGCCTTCCGCCACCTGACCACCGCCGTCGTCGGCGAGGCCGCCCGGCCCGCCTACGCCGACGCCCTGCACGCCGCCGGCGGACGCCTGCTGCGCCTGCCCGAACGCGACGGCCATCTCGACCTCGACGCGCTCCTGGCGCACCTGGGCCGCGAAGGCGGACGCGAGGGCCGGCCCCTGCAATCCTTGCTCGTCGAAGCCGGGCCGGGCCTGGCGACGGCGCTGCTGCGGCAGGACCTCGTCGACCGTCTCTTCCTCTTCGTCGCGCCCAAACTCCTCGGCAGCGGCGTGCCGGCGCTCCACAGCCTCGGCCTCACCCGCATGGCCGCCGCGCTCCCCTTCGCCGAGCACACCTGGGAACCCATCGAGGGCGATTTCCTTTTCCGGGGCTACCGGCGGGCGGTTTGAGCAGGTATGGGGGGTGGGAGTGTGGGGGAGATTTTGAGGAACGGATTAAACCAGGAAAAGCCATGTTTACCGGCATCATCGAAGAAGTCGGCAAGGTTGCCGCCGTGCGCGAGCTGGGCGGCGGGCGGCGGCTCACCATCGCGGCAGACTTCGCGCCCGAGTTGCGCGTGGATCAGAGCGTGGCCGTCAACGGCGTCTGCCAGACGGTGGTGGCCGTCGAGGGCCAGACGTTCGACGTGGTGGCGATCGAAGAGACGCTGCGCAAGACGACCTTCGGCGCGCTGGCGGCGGGCACGCCGGTCAACCTCGAACGCGCGCTGCAACCCACCGGACGCCTCGACGGCCACTTCGTGCAGGGCCACGTGGACGCCCCCGGCGAGGTTGTCTCCGTCGAAAAAGAGCAGACCGACTGGCTCTACCGCGTCCGCTTCGACGCGCGGTTTGCGCCCTACCTGATCCCCGTCGGCTCCGTCGCGCTCGACGGCATCAGCCTGACGGTGGCGCGGCTGGACGAGACGGAGTTCACCGTCGCCATCATCCCGCACACCTACGCACACACCAACGTCTCGACGTGGCAGCCGGGCACGCGCGTCAACATCGAGTTCGACCTGATCGGCAAGTACGTCGTCGGCTGGCTCCAACGGCAGCACGGCGGCCCCACCGGGTCGAAGATCACAGAAAGCTGGCTGCGGGAGCAGGGGTTCTGACGACGAACGACGGACGCCAGCCGTCATTCCCCGTCGTTCGTCCATCGTCGTTCGTCAATCGTCGCCGAAGGCCACCTTGAACTCCGAGACGTGGACGTTGAGGCCGTGGTTGATGCGCAGGCCGACGACGCCGTCGGTAGCAATCTCGGCGCGGGGCTTGCTCGCCACCTTTTCGCCGTTCACGTAGAAATCGACCGTCTCGGCGCCCACCTCCACGGCCAGCGTGTTCTCGACCGAGCCTTCGGCGTCGGGGCCGTAGGGGACGACGGCCGCGTGCTTCGTCCAGTTCTGGAGGACCGCCGTCTCGGCGCCGGCGCGGCGTTTGAGGAGGAATTCGCCGGTTTTGCGGATCAGGAAGTAGTCGTACGAGAGGTCGTCGCCGTCGAGGTTTTGGCCGCCGAGGAAGAGGCCGAAGGCTTCGTTGCGGCGTCCCGGATCGAACAGGTGGATGGTGGTCTCGGCGCGGTAGGCGCCCTCGGCGGTGCTGGCCGGGTGGTAGAAGATGGCCGCCGGCCCGGTGGTGACGTGCCACCCCGGCGTCATGTTGACGAAGCGGATGTCCGCCGTCTCGGCATCCGGGCCGATGGTGACCTCGGCTTCGGGGTTGTCGGGGCGGACCTTCCAGGTGGGCGGCACCTGCAAGTTTTCGCCCTGCGGTTTTTGCGGATCGGGCCGCTCGGCGTGGTGCTTGCCGTGCTCGTGGCCGTGTTGGTGCTCCTGGGCGAAGACCGGCAGAGCGCACAAGGCGAGGACGAGGACAAAGAGGACGGAACGCATGGGACTCTCCGGAAGATGATTCGAGGAAACGCGGGAAGGTGTGCTGCCAGAATGCAACGAGACGCCGACAACCCGGTGTCATCGCCGGGCGCGGCTCCTCATCCAATAAAAGCATCCCGCCGCCCTTCCACAATCCGCCCGTCCACGAACCCGGCGACTTTTCCGGCGTTTATCGCTCCCCGGCGGCCCGTATCTTCGACGGTGAATGCGTCGTGCGCGCTCGATCCGCACCCCGCATTCCCCAATCCGCAATCCGATGACCCTCCTCCCCGACCTCGACCTGCTCGACGACCTGGACCTGCCCCGGACGACGGCCCGGGAGACGGCGGGCGCGCGCCGCGTCTACCTGGAGACCTACGGCTGCCAGATGAACGTCTCGGACTCCGAGATCGTCGCCGCCGTGCTGCGCGAGGGCGGCTTCGGGCTAACGCGCGACCCCGACGACGCCGACGTGGTGCTGCTCAACACGTGCGCCATCCGCGAGAACGCCGAGCAGAAGGTCCGCCACCGCCTCGACCACTTCCGCGCCCGCAAGCGCAAGCGCGACGAAGCCCTCCGCATCGGGGTCCTCGGCTGCATGGCCGAGCGCCTGCGCCACAAGCTGCTCGAACAGGAAAAGCTGGTCGACCTGGTCGTCGGCCCCGACGCCTACCGGGACCTGCCGCGCCTGCTGGCCGAGGCCGACGAGACGGGGCAGGCGGCGGTCAACGTGCAGCTCTCGCGCGAGGAGACCTACGCCGACATCGCCCCGGTGCGCTACGACACTAACGGCGTCTCGGCCTTCGTCTCGATCATGCGCGGCTGCGACAACATGTGCGCCTTCTGCGTGGTGCCCTTCACGCGCGGACGCGAGCGCAGCCGCCCGGCGGCGAGCATCCTGGCCGAGTGCGCGCACCTCGTCGACGAGGGCTACAAGGAGGTGACCGTCCTGGGCCAGAACGTCAACTCGTACCGCTACACGCACGACGGCGCGACGGTCGATTTCGCCGAGTTGATCTACCGCATCAGCCTGCTCTCGCCCGACCTGCGCGTGCGCTACTCGACGAGCCATCCGAAGGATTGCTCCGAGGCATTGCTGCACGTGCACGCCGAGCGGCCCAACGTTTGCAACTACCTCCACCTGCCCGTCCAGCACGGCAACACCGACGTGCTGCGGCGCATGCGGCGCACCTACACGCGCGACGAGTACCTCGCCCTCGTCGAGCGTGCCCGCGCCATCGTGCCCGGTCTCTCGCTCTCGACCGACCTCATCGCGGGCTTCTGCGGCGAGACCGAGGCCGAGCACCGCGACACGCTCTCGCTCATG
>JBFGTT010000418.1:0-4055 GCA_041565995.1 Rhodothermales bacterium | reverse complement strand
GTAAGGGCGCCGGTGCTCAGGACGTCCTAACGAAACTCCACTGGTTCGGTATGCTCGGAAGCCTTCCAACGACGATGGACGACCGACGAAAGACGACCGAGGAGGGGCCATAGAGATCGTCCGTCGTCCATCGTCGGTCGTCGTATCAGCCTTTCGCTGGCAGGTCACAACCTGGGTTAACGAACTAAAAAGCGCGCCGTTTGGTATCTTGGCGTGATATGGCGAACGTCTCCTCCACACCCTCCCAGACGGCGACGCCCGTGAACGGCGAGGCGCCGGACGTGATCGACCTCTCCGTCGTCATCGTCAATTACAACGTGCGGGAGTTTCTGGAGCAGGCGCTACGCTCGGTCGAGCGCGCCGCCGCCGGGCTGGAGGTCGAGGTCTTTGTGGTCGATAACAACTCGGTCGATGGATCGGTGGAGCTCGTGCGCGAGGCGTTTCCCGGCGTGCGCCTGATCGTCAACGAGCGCAACGTGGGCTTCAGCAAGGCCAACAACCAGGCCATCCGCACGGCGCGCGGGCGCTACCTGCTCATCCTCAACCCGGACACCATCGTCCAGGAAGACACGCTCTCGACGCTGGTGCGCTTCATGGAGGCGCACCCGCAGGCCGGCGCCGTCGGCTGCAAGATCCTCAACCCGGACGGCACCTTCGCCCTGGAGAGCCGTCGCGCCTTCCCCACCCCGCGCACGGCCTTCTTTCGCATGTTGGGCCTGAGCCGCCTCTTCCCGCGCAGCCGCTATTTCGGACGCTACAACCTGACCTACCTGCCCGTCGATGAAGTGGCCGAGGTGGACGCACTCAGCGGCTCGTGCATGCTCGTGCGCCGCGACGCGCTGTATCGCGGATTTGGGATAGCCGATGGAGAGCCAACAATCCGCAATCCGCCATCCGAAGTCCCCGATGCAACCGGCGCGGGCCTGCTCGACGAGAGCTTTTTCATGTACGGCGAGGACCTCGACTGGTGCTACCGCATCCAGCAGGCCGGCTGGAAGATCTTCTACACGCCCGAGACGCAGATCATCCACTACAAGGGCGAGAGCACCAAGAAGGGCGAACTGCGTTACGTCCGGCTCTTCTACGGCGCGATGCTGCGCTTTGCCGAGAAGCACCTGGAGGAGCGCTACTCGCGCCTGTTCATCTGGATGCTGCGCCTGGGTGTGCTGGCGCGCGCCAGCCTGAGCGTGCTGGCCCAGGCGCTACGACGCCTGGTGGCGCCGCTGCTCGACTTCGTGGTCGTCTTCGCCGTCGTGGCGCTGCTGGGAATGGTGCGTTCGGCACAGACCGGCGTCACCTTTACGGCGTTGTTCTACGGGATGGTGGCGCCCGCCTACGCGCTCTGCACCGTCGTAGCCGTAGCAGCGGCCGGGGGCTACCGGCACCGCCGCCGCCACCGGGTCGGGCCGGCCTGGATCGGCGCGGGGCTGGGGCTGCTGATGATCTCGGCGGTGTCGTTCTTCGTGCGCGACATCGCCTTCTCGCGCGCCGTGGTGCTGGTGAGTTTCCCGGTGGGCGCCGCGTTGATGTCGGCGTTTCGGCTGTTGCGGCGGACGCGGCGTAGCGGGCCGCGCCGGGCGCTGCTGGTGGGGCACGCCGCCGAGGCGCTACGCCTGCACGGGATGCTGGCGGGCCGTCCACAGCCGCCCTTCCAGCTCGTCGGCTACGTGGCGACGGACGACGAGGCCGGCGAGGGGCCGCCGCAGGTGCCGCGCCTGGGCACGCTCCGCCACCTGCGCGACCTGGTGCGCCTGCGCCGCATCGACGACGTGGTCTTCGCCGCCGACGGCCTTTCGAACCAGACCCTCTTTCGGCTGATGCAGCAGTTGCGCGGGCTGCCGGTGCAATCTCGCATCCTGGCCGAGGGGCGCGAGCACATCATCGGCAAGGCGTCGATCGACGACCTCTCGACGCCGTCGCTGATCGAGGCCGAGGAGACCCTCGGGGCGCCCCGCAGCCGGATGGCGCGGCGGGCCTTCGAGGCGCCGTTGGCGCTGCTGGGGCTGCTGCTGCATCCGTTCGTGGCGCTGGCAGCCCGCCTGGCCGGCCCCGCGTCGTTCTGGAGCCGCCTGGCCGGGCGGACGCGCCAGATGCCGGCGGTGCTGGCCGGACGCCGCGCGCTCGTGGGCTACCACGAGGACGACGCCTTCCGGCCGCCGCCCGAATGGGACCTCCAGCCCGGCGTCTTCGCCGTCACCGACATGCTGCCGGCGGCCCGGCCCTCGCGCGAGGAAGCCAGCCAGGGTTACTGGTTCTATGTCAGAAATCAATCGGCTTTCTTAGATTGGACCATCGTGGTGCGCACCCTCCGCGCCCTGAACCGTTAACGCCCTCCCGCAAGCGGCGTGCTTCGGACCGTCCCGCGCGCCAGGCCTTCCGCCTAATAAACAACAGGCTACGAAGCACCCTCAACCAACATGGCCAAATCCCCTTCGAGCTACCTGCTGGACTTCGAAACGCCGCTGGTCGAACTCGAACAAAAGCTCGACGAGATGCGCGCGGTCGACACGGGGCGGCCCGACGTGGACCTCTCCAGGGAAATCGCCGCCCTCGAAGAGCGCGTCGAGGAGCTACGCACGTCGATCTACCGCAACCTGACCCGGTGGCAGCGCGTGCAGATCGCCCGCCACCCGCTACGCCCCTACACGCTCGACTACGTCGAGTCCCTCACCGACGGCTTCGTCGAGTTGCGCGGCGACCGTACCTTCAAGGATGACCCGGCCGTCGTCGGCGGCTTTGCCACGTTCCTGGGCGCCCGCTA
Organism: Rhodothermales bacterium; assembly: GCA_041565995.1. Lineage (GTDB taxonomy): Bacteria > Bacteroidota > Rhodothermia > Rhodothermales > JBFGTT01 > JBFGTT01. The sequence goes on along the minus strand of JBFGTT010000418.1, from coordinate 1,294 downwards.
CGGCTACCGCGACCGCACCGTGCTCGTCCTGGGCCATCAGAAAGGCCGTGACACGAAGAGCCGCAAGTACCGCCGCTTCGGCATGCCCAACCCCGAAGGCTACCGCAAGGCGCTGCGCCTGATGAAGCTGGCCGCCCGCTTCGGCAAACCCATCATCTCCCTGCTCGACACGCCGGGCGCCTATCCGGGCCTCGAGGCCGAAGAACGCGGGCAGGCCGAAGCCATCGCGCGCAACCTCTTCGAGATGGCCCGCCTGCCCGTGCCCGTCGTCATCGTCGTCATCGGCGAGGGCGCCTCCGGCGGCGCGCTCGGCATCGGCGTGGGAGACCGCATCCTGATGCTCGAAAACGCCTGGTATTCGGTCATCGCCCCGGAAAGCTGCTCGTCGATCTTGTGGCGCTCGTGGGATTACAAAGAAGACGCGGCGCGGGCGCTCAAACTCACCGCCTTCGACCTCATCGAGGTCAACGTCATCGACACCATCGTGCCCGAACCTGCCGGCGGCGCCCACCGCAACCCGCAGGCCGCCTTCGACGCCGTGGGCCGCGCCGTCGCCGGCGCGCTGCGCGACCTCGAAGACCTCCCGCCCGACGTCCTGATCGACGCCCGGCTCGACAAGTTCGACCGCATGGGCGTCTACGACGAAGGCCCGCACCCCGCCGAAACCGTCGAAAAGGCCAAAACGAATCGGTAGACCGGTTGCAGGGTGACCCGTCGGAACGGCGCACGTTCCGCCTTGCTGCACCTTGCAACGCAGGGTCGGCGTGCGCCCTCTCAGCGATCCGCTTCAAGCTCGTCTTGCTGAGAACCGACGGCACAAAGTCTGAAACTCGTCCACCTGCAACGCGCAGGCGCATGTACATCCACCGCTACCAACACCGGGTGCGCTACCGCGAATGCGACCCGATGGGGATCGTCTACCACACGCACTTCCTGGACTACTTCGAGGCGGCGCGTACCGAGGCCCTGCGCGCGTTGGGCCTGACCTACAAGGCGCTCGAAGACCGGGGGATCATCATGCCGGTGGTCGACCTGGCGGTGCGGTACAAGGTCCCGGCCTACTACGACGACGTGCTCGAGATCACTACGCGCTTCGAGGCGGCGCCCCGTGTGCGCGTGCCCATCGGTTACGAGGTGCGCCGCGTCGGCGAGCCGGCCGTGCTGGCGACGGGCCACGTCACGCTCTGCTTCTTCGACCGGGCGCGCAACCGCCCCGTGGTCGCGCCGCCGCCGGTGCAGGCGCTCTTCGAGCGGGCGCTGGCCGATCCCACCGCCCCTCCGCCCTGAACGTGCC
>JBFGTT010000417.1:0-4064 GCA_041565995.1 Rhodothermales bacterium | reverse complement strand
CCCTAACCAGGCCATGATGCAGGAAAAGGTTTGGGGTGATTTTTTCGGGTGAGGGGTTAGGTGCGCAGGCGAGCACGCTGATGCCACGAAAGGGACGGACCCGTCGGTCCGCCCCTGACGCGGTGGTTGCAGGATTTCGGGCAGTGCCTTTTGCTGCACCCGATACGCCCTAGCCGAAGAGCTTACCCAGCGACGACGCGATTTTGCCTACGTCGTCGATGATGCTGCCGTCGTCGTCCATGTCGAGCAGGCCCAGCAGGCCGCCCTGCGCCATGCCTGAGGTCTGTCTTTCTACCTGCGCGCGTTCCTGGTTGAGCAGCGCCGTGACGCCGTTGGCGTCGAGATTCTGCTGACGTTTGGCTTTGCCGAGCGCCCCCATCACCAGCGGCGCCACCATCGAGAGGAGCTTGCCGGCTTTGTCGGCATCGAGGCCGCTGGCGCTGGCGACGCCCTGCTGGACGGCGCCGCGTTTGTCTCCCAGGACGTGCCGCAGGATGCCGTCGCCGTCGGTGGCGCGGCTGCTGGGCATGGGTTGGCTGCTCGATGCGCCACCGCCGAGCAGGCCACCGAGCAGGCCGCTGACCCCGCCACCCCCGCCGCCGAGCAAGCCCGAGAGGCTGTCGAGGACGCTGCCGTCGTGGTCTTTTTCGAGCGCGCTGGCCAGCGACTGCGCGCCTTCGGGCGACTTGTTGGCGTTGCGGGCCAGGCCGCCTACCAGCAGCGGCAACGCCGCCGAAAGCGCCTTTTGCGTGCTCGACGGATCGGCGCCGAGCTGCGAGCTGAGTTGCTGGGCGGCCTGGCCACCGAGCTGCGAGCTGAGCATTTCCAGTAAAGACATGCCGTGTTTCCTCACTTGTTTTGCATGGATATCGACGAGGACCACGCAGCACCCGGTTGATGCCCCGCGCCCACAGCGCCTGCGGATTACAAAGGCTGTGCCCGAATCGTCGCCGGGCCGTGCGGCGACAATTCGAGTGGCCTATCCCGCCCCTGAAGGCCGGAGGGCGATGCCAGAGGAAGGCACGGCGCCACAAACCGCCTCGGCGTGTGTCAAAATGATACAAGCGCTACGCATTCCGGCACAGCGCAGGCGGGTTGCCGCGCGCCTTACGTCCCTTCGTTCTTCATGTCGTCGAGTTTGCCGAAGGGCACCCGGTCGCGCGCCGTTTCCATCTTTCCCTTGGTCACGTTGTCGCCCTCGAACGAGACGATGAAGCGTTCGCCGACGACGACCTGATAGCTGTAGTCCTCCTGGTCCCCGTTGCGGTCCATCTTTTCATAGGCGGGAAAGCCCCTGTACTTGGTGGTGCGTTCGTAGCCGTCGTCGCTCTCGCGGTCGATCTCGGCCATGAGCCAGGCATAGCCGAACATGGCGGCGCCCTTGAGGGTGCCCATATCGATGATCGTAATGGTGATGCGGCCGCCGTCGCCCTCGTAGGTACCCTCGGCCTGGGACACGTTGATGCCCATCATGCCGCTTTTCTGGCCTTCGGCGTTGGTGCGATCCATGCCCGGCAGGTCTTCGGGCAGCAGGTCTCTGAGTTTGCGGAAATCGACCGGTTCGACGCCTTCGCCGCCACCCATGGCGTCTTTCACGGCTTTCTGGGCCTGGTTCATGGCATCGCCCAGCGACTGCGGCTCGTCGCCCGTATTGTCGTCCGTGGTCGAGCCGGAGACTTCGGTGTCGTCCGCGCCGGGTTCGTCGGCTTTGTCGCCGCAGCCGCCGCATCCGGTCCAGGCAATGAGGAAAAAGACGAGCAGCGCGTTGATGAAGCCCTTTCTGTTCATGGCAACCTCCCGTATGGATGGCGTTGGTTTGTGATCGTACAGAGTTGTCGGTTGGTGTCAGGCGGTACTGCTCCCGTGCGCTGCCAATATACGCAAACAAACGAGGAGACGTGCAGGCGGCGCGCTGCCTTTCTACGGCCCGCAACGTGATCCTCTGCCTTGGGCGTCGTGGCCGGCTTCTTTGAAGGCTTCGACGATGCGGCGGGAGCGTCTACCGGCTACGGGGGTACCATGCGGAGGCGGCTTTCCAGGCGCGCTGTACGCAGCCTCTCCTACGACCCGATCCTCCGCATGCCCACGCTCGACGCCCTCAAAGCCTATCTCGACGGCCTCGTGGCGCGCTTCGAGCAGCCGGCGTTCATCCAGGACGACCCCATCGCCATCCCCCACGGCTTCGACGACCCGCGCGACCAGGAGGTGATCGGCCTCTACGCGGCGTTGCTAGCCTGGGGCCGGCGCAAGACCGTCCTCGACAAGATGGCCGATCTCTGCGAGCGCATGCGGTATCGCCCCTATCGCTTCGTGCGCGACTACGACGACGCCCGCGACGCGGCGCGCCTGGCCGGCTACAAACACCGCACTTTTCAACCTATCGACGCGCGCTGGCTCACCCGGAATCTGGGCGTCCTGCTGCGCCGCCACGAGACCCTAGAGCACCTCTTCGCGGCGCACCTGCCTGCCGGCGCGGCGGACGTAGGCTCGGCCATTGAGGGCTTCAGCGAGGGCATCCTGGCCGCCTCGGCGGAGACGCCGGCGCGGCTGCGCAAGCATCTGGCCCGCCCCGCCTCTGGCAGCGCCTGCAAGCGCCTGTGCATGTACCTGCGCTGGATGGTGCGCCCCGGCCCCGTCGACCTGGGCCTCTGGCGCACGATCCGCCCTGATCAGCTCGTGCTGCCGCTCGACGTGCACGCGGGGCGGCAGGCGCGGGCGCTGGGCCTGCTCTCGCGCCGGGCCGACGACTGGCGGGCCGCCCTCGAACTGACCGAACGCTGCCGGATGCTCTGCGCGGACGACCCGGCCCGCTACGACTACGCCTTCTTCGGCGTCGGCGCCTACAACGCGTGGTTGGATCCGCGCTTCACCGGCGCCAACAGGCTCCGCTTCGCCTCCTTGCCTACAGATCGGTAGGTGCGGTCGAAGTAGAGGATGGGCGATCCCTCGGCCGGCTCCTCGACGGCGAGCACCTCGCCGACGAGCAACGAATGGTCGCCCGCCGGGTAGACGGCGTAGCGGGCGCAGTGGAACACCGTCAGCACCTCCGCCAGGATGGGCGTGCCGTGCGCGTCGAGGCGGTAGGCCAGGTCGGCGAATTGCTCGGCCCCGGTGCGATTCGGCAGGGCGAAGTGCTCGGAGAGGTGGGCCTGCGCGTCCGAGAGTAGGTGCACGGCAAAGCGGTCTGCGCGGACGAGCAGGTCGTGCATTTGCGCCTCGTGGCCGACGTTGAAGGAGATCAGCGGCGGATTGAGCGAGGCGCTGGTAAACGACCCGATGGTGACGCCGTGCGGCGTGCCCGCTTCGGCGGCGGTCACGACGGTCACCGCCGAGGGTACCCGCCGCATAGCCTTCCGTAGCGTCTCTCCATCGATGCGTCGCTGCATGGGGTCTCGGTGTTGGGTAGGGACGTGTTCAGCCGCCGCGCCGGGGTCAGGTGAAGACGTCTTTGACGCGGCTGAAGAACGACTTGCGGTCGCCGTCTGCCTCCGGCTTCGGTTCGAACGACGGCGAGCGTCGCAGCTTCTCCATCGTCTGTTTCTCTTCGGCGGTCACGTCGCGCGGGATCCACACGTGGATGCGGACCATCTGGTCGCCGCGTCGGCGGCCCTGCAGTTCGGGCAGGCCGCGTCCGCGCATCCGCAGGATCTTGCCCGGCTGCGTGCCCGGATCGACCTGGATGCGCGCGCGTCCCTTGAGCGTGGGCACTTCTACTTCGGTGCCGAGCACAGCGTCGGGCAGGGAGATGAAGCAATCGTGGTAGAGGTCGAGGCCCTCGCGCGTGAAGTCGTCGCTGGGCACTTCTTCGATTTCGACGCGCAGGTCGCCGGCGCCGCCGCCCCGGATGCCGGCATTGCCCGCACCGCGCATGGACAGGTAGTTACCTTCCATGGCGCCGGCGGGCACGGGGATGGTGATGGTCTCTTCGCCTTTGAGGCGGCCTTCGCCGGCGCAGGCGCTGCACTTGTGCTCGATGACGCGGCCTTCGCCCTGGCAGGCCGGGCACGTCTGCACGTTGACGAACTGCCCGAAGACGGTGCGCGTGACCTGGCGCAACTCGCCGT
>JBFGTT010000416.1:0-4075 GCA_041565995.1 Rhodothermales bacterium | reverse complement strand
TAGTCCTCGGCGTAGTGCGCGATTTCGGCGCAGAGGGCCTCCACGAACGACGTGTGCGACTTTTGCGTCGTCACGAAATAAAAGTCGCAGTAGACGCACCGCTGCGCGCAGAAGGGAATATGGAGGTAGAGGCCGGACAAGGAAATCGCGCCTGTTCGTACAACGAATTTCGAATCTCGAATGATTATCTTCTCCGGGTGATCCCATCGTTGCGCATTCATCACGCCCCGTACGCCGTTTCGCCGATGCTCGACCTTCACCAGCTACGCGCACAGTTTGCCGGATTCCACGCCTACCAGTCGCGCGAGCAGGCGCTATTGCGCGAGAAGTTGATGCGGGCGCTGGAGGCGCTCGCCGCCTGCGCACCGCGCTGGCCGGACCTGCGGGCGCAGGCCGAGGCCCTCCGGCCCCGCTGGCTCGTTGCCGGCTTGCGCGAGGATCCGGCGGAGGCGCACGCGGCCCCGGAGCGGCCCACGCCGATGACCGTCGTCGCCACCGACGGCTCGCAGATCTACCCGGACCGCCACGTCGAGCCGCACTGCTACCTGCTCAACATCAGCCGCATCGCCTTCCAGTACGGCACGCTCGAACGCCCGCTGATGGAGTCGGTGCCCCGGTTCGAGTACCGGCGGGCCGAGTTCGAGGACTCCTTCGATCAGGTCCTCGGCACCGCCACCGCCGAGGTGGTCTCGGCCCTGCGCGACGAGTACGAGCTGGCCGCGCTGCTCGACGTGGCCCAACAGGCGCGCATCGCGGGGCGGCCCCTGCTGGCCCTGGCCGACGGCACGCTCATCCGCTGGATGCTGCGCGGCCTGCGCGACCGCGCCCTCGAACAAAAACTCATCGACGGCTACACCGCCACGCTGGCCGGCTTCCAGGCCGAGGGCATCCCGCTGTGCTCCTACGTCAGCATGCCGCGCAACACCGAGGTGGTCAACCTGCTGCGCGTGCACCTGGGCGAACGCGACGACGAGCCGCCTACGGACGCCTCGCTGAACGGCTTGATGGACCGCTGGCTCTTCGAGCGGATCTTGCAGCCCGGCGAGCGCTCGGCGGTCTTCGAGTCGGCCTCGCACATCCAGCGCGAATACGGCGCGAAGGATCGCATCTGCTACTTCTACGTCCACGTCGCCCCGTCGCAGGGCCGCCCGGAAGTCGCCCGGGTGGAGGTGCCCGTCTGGGTAGCCGACGACCCGGCCCTGCTGGCGCTGGTCCACGCCACGGTGCTGAGCGAGTGCGAGAAGGGCGCGGGCTACCCGATGATCCTGTCCGAAGCCCACGAACGCGCCGTGATCCGCGCCCGCGAACGCGACCTCTTCTACGACATGGTCGAGCGCGAGATGACGACCGCCGGGCTGCGCCACACCGGCTCGCGCAAACAAGCGTCGAAACGAAGGCCGATGGTGTGAAGGCGGCGTTCTTTTTTCCTCGACGCGTCCATACGTCCATGCGCCCCTACGTCCACACGTCCTTACTCACCCTCCCTCGGCGACGCTGACGGCGTAGCGCGCGAAGGGTGCGCCTTCGCCTTCGGGGAATTTGCCGATGACGCGGGCCAGCCACGTCTCGCCGGCGCGCAGGGCAGGGCCGCTTGAGAGCACCACGTAGGTCAGTTCGGAGGTGAGGGCGCGGTCCTGCGCGTCGTACCACGTCACCCGCAGGCGCAGGCGCTGGACGGCGCGCGTGCCCCGGTTGTGGACCGCCAGCGTCAGAAAGTGCATCCGTTGCCGGAAGCCGTCGGTGAGGCGGCTCTCGCGTTCGTACACCGCAAGGTCGAGGTAGGCCGGCTGCGCTGCGTCCCACGCCAGGGGCGCCGCGCGGGGCGCTCCGTACTGCTCCGCCGCCGCCTCGCGCTCGACGGTATCGACCGTGAGGCGCACTTCGCCGAGGAGCGTCGGCGGCGTGCGCTCGTAGACCAGCTCCGAGACGGGGGCGGTGTCGCCGGGGCGCAGGTAGGGCTGGTGGTCGCTCAGGACATCGAAGTGCCTGGTGTGCAGCGTCGCGCCGGAGGGGTCGATCAGTTCCATCTTGATCCGCAGCCGGTGCAGTTCCCGGTCCTGGTTGTGCAGGACGGCGTGGAGCGTGTAGGAAAACGTCGAATCAAAGTTTTTCCACTGCGACCGTTGCACCTCCAGCCGCAGCCCTGCCGCGTCGGCGCTCTCGGCCAGGTGCACCGGCAGGTCCATCTCGCCGGGCAGCGGTCCGTCCGGCGGGGGCGGCGGCGTGGTCACGCGTTGCGGGCTGTTCAGGACGAGCAGCAGGATCAGCGCCAGCGCTGCCACGACGGCGCCGCCCAGCAGGGTCAGGAAGACGGCCGTGCGCGCTCGGCGGCTGCGTGCGACGGCGGGAGCGGGCTTGAGCGTGGTGAGCAGGTCGTAGGCGGGCGCGTAGCCGGGGTCGAGTTGGATGCAGCGGCGGGCGTAGCGTTCGGCGGCGCGGCGGTCGTCCCCGTCGCGGGCGTCTTGCCAGCGGCTGGCGTGGGCGGCGGCCAGGTCGTAGACGAGCGGCACCTCGAACGGGGCGAGCACCATTGCCTGGCGGAACTCGGCGATGGCTTCGTCCCAGGCTTCGTGCCGGCGGAAGTTGAGGCCGCGTTGCCGGTGCGCCGCCGTGAGGGCTTCGACGCGGGCGAGGTCGCGGTCGGAGAGGCCGAGGTCGCGGGCGGCTTTTTGGAGGTCGTCCTCGTCGAGCCACTCGTCGCGTTCGTCCTGCAAGGCGAGCAGGCGGGCGATGTAGTCCTGGAGGATTTTTTCCTGGTCGAAAGACATCGTGCAGGCCGGTCACAGGAGGAACAGGAGGAGGGCGCCGAAGAGGGCCAGCACCAGCAGCACGCCGCCCAGGAGCAGCGCCATCGAGAGGCGCACGTTGGCGGCGGGGGGGGCGGCGGATCGGACGGGACGGCGTTTCAGCTCTTGCAGGACTTCGTAGGAGGCGGCGTGTTCGGGGTTGAGCTGGAGGGTGCGGTGGGCGTAGCGTTCGGCGGCCAGGCGGTCGGCTTCGTCGCCGGTGGCGCGCCAGCGTCCCAGGTGCGCCTGCGCCAGTTCGTGGAAGAGCGGGGCGTCGAAGGGGCGGAGGGCCGAGGCCTGTCGGAAGGCGTCGATGGCTTCGTCCCAGAGGCGGCGTTCGACGAAGCTGCGCCCGCGTTGCCGGTGGGCCTCGGTGGCGGCCTGGAGGCGTTCGAGGTCGGCGTCGGAGAGGCCGAGGTCGCGGGCGGCGGTCTGGAGGTCGGCTTCTTCGAGCCACGTCTGGCGTTCGTCCTGGAGGGTCATCAGGCGGGCGAGGTAGCCCTGGAGGATGCTTTCGTCGTCGAAGGGGTCGTCGTCGAAGCTTTCGTCGGCGGGGCGGGGCGGGCGGTTCCGCTCTCTTTCCATCGCGCTGCGGGATCTGGTGAAAGAAACGTCACAGGGAAGGTACGAGGAATTGCGTAGTTTTGGAACGCATGGCTTGGAGCGATCAGCTTGCAGCGATCAGCTTTCGGCGATAGCTTTTTTAGCTGACCGCTGTTTGCTTACGGCTGAAAGCTGATCTCTTAACCCGGCGTGCGTATCTTCCGACATACTTGAGAGACGGGGCAGGCCGGAAGTTCCCACAGCGTCCAGGCAATGACGAACAGACAGCAGCAAGGATCAGGCGTCGTGCGCGTCTACTACACCTCGCCCGAGGAGCAGGGGCGCGAGCGGGCCGTCTTCGAAGACGTGATCGCGGAGGCCGACGATCTGAAGGCACGGGTGCACGGCCTGCACCTCAAGCCGGTGAGCGCGTCCGGCTCGAAGCTCGGACGGTTGCTTCCGAAAGCGCTTCAGCACAAAGACCTGCTGGAGGCAGACCTCGTCGTGGCGACGCTCTGGAGGCACTGGGGCGCCCCCGCCGAGCGCTTCGAAGCCGACGTCGAACTGGCCCGCGCCCACGGCAAGGAGATCTGGCTCTACGTCCGCGCCCTCGACGCCGGGCACCTGGCCCACCCCGACGAACCCCTGCGCCACGTGCTCGACTTCCGCGACCGCATCGAGCGCGACGGCGGCGTCCGCTGCTATCCCTACGCCGACGAAGCCGACTGGCGGGAGCAGTTCCTCAC
>JBFGTT010000415.1:0-4075 GCA_041565995.1 Rhodothermales bacterium | reverse complement strand
TCGGGCAGCGGCGGCACGTCCCATTCGAGTGCGACGGTGTGGAAGGGCACCTCGCCCACGTACTGCTCTACGGGCCCGTGGAGGCTGACGACGACGTGGTTGTCTTTCCAGTCCTCCGGGATCTCTTCGAACGGGCGGGGCACGTCGCTGAGGGTGTGGCCGTGCTCGGCCATGAAGCGCACGCACGCCGCGTCGAGCGCCGCCGCCGGATGCCGCCCGGCGCTGCGGTAGGTGCCGCTCTCGGGGAAGGCCTTGCGCGCGATGGCGACGGCCATCTGGCCCCGGCAGTCGTCGGCCTCGTCGAGGAAGAGGATGCGGTAGACTTTCGGCTTCTTGACCTCTCCGGTGACGGCAAAGACGGTCTCTTCGCAGATGTTTTTGGCCTGGTCGCTGACGCGTTCGATGCGGTTGAGCACGACCAGCGTGCCGAAGAGGTCCTTGACGGAGCGGTCGTCTTCGGCGCCTTTGCGCACGAGCAGGTCGAAGGCGTCGGCGAAGAGGTGGTCGAGCTGGTAGGCCAGGCCCATGGTGGCCTTTGCCGCGTCGGGGTTGCGCTCGTTGAAGGCGTCGAGGGCCTGGTGCAGCATGGTGAAGGCTTCGTCGGCCATCACCTCGACGCGGCGTCGGATGTCTTCGTCGAGGGGCCGCGAGAGCGTCTTGGCCTCGAGGGCGATGGTGACGGCGTAATCGCCGATGCGTTAGAGCGCGACGTCGATGCGCATCACCGAGGAGATGAAGCGCAGGTGGCCGGCGCTGGGCAGGTGGCGGGCGATGAAGTAGTGACAGAGCCGATCCAGCGTGCGAATGGCCCGGTTGACGGACAGGTCGCCCAGGATGGTTTCGTTGGCGAGGGGTTTGTCGCGGTGCAGCAGCGCGCGCAGGGCCTTGTGCAGGGCCTCGTCGACGCGCGCGCCCACGGCGGCCACGTCCGTGCGGATGCGGTCGAGGTCGCGCTCGAGGCGCTCCTCATAAAATGGGCTCATGTTTTTTGAAGGCGCGTTGTGCGGGGGCTTTCAGCCGACGATGGACGACCGACGACGGACGACCGGGCAAGGGTCGAAGCCGTCGTCCGTCGTCCGGTCCTTATTCGGTTGTCTCCGCCGGGGCGGCGGGCGTTTGGCCGCAGGCGATCTGCCGCACCGGCGCGTAGCCCTTTTCCTGGATGATGCATTGGCCGGTGTCGCTGAGAATCCAGTCCAGGTACGCCTTGACGGCGCCGGTGGGCTGTGCGGCGGTGTACATCAAGAGCGGACGCGCGATGGGATAGGAGCCTTCTACGGCGGACTGCTCGGAGGGGGCCACCGGCGGCTGGCCGTCGCCCAGCGAGATCGGCAGCATTTTGACTTCCGGGGTGGCGTAGGCCAGGCCGCTGTAGCCGATGGCGCAGGCCGTGTTTTCGACCAGGTCCACGACGTCCTTCGAGCCGTGCATGTCGCGGGTGCCGAGCTTGTAGTCGCGGTCGTCGCCGAGGATGGCCTCGCGGAAGTATTCGTAGGTGCCCGAATTGTTCTGGCGGCTGACCAGAATGATCTCCTGGTCTTTGCAGCCGGGCACCTCGACGCCCAGGTCGGTCCACCGGGTGGTCTGGCCGCCGTCGCCGTAGATCTCGGCGAGTTGCGCGATGGCGATCTCGGTGAGCGGGTTGGCGGTGTGGACGTAGACGGCCAGGGCGTCGTAGCCGACGACGAACTCCTGCGGATCGTTGCCGTTGGCGCGGGCGAGTTCCATCTCTTCTGCGGACATGGTACGGCTGGCGTTGGCGAGGTCTACGGTGCCGTTGATGAGCGCGGCGATGCCGGTGCCGGAGCCGCCGCCGGTGACGGCCACGGCGACGTCGGGGTTGACTTCGCGGTAGGCTTCGGCCCAGGCCTGGGCCACGTTGACGAGCGTGTCGGAGCCTTTATTTTCGATGACGGCCCGGCCCTGGCTGCCGCCTTCGGCCCCGCCGTTGCGTCGGCCGCAGCCGGAGAGCAGCAGCAGGAGGGTCAGTGTGAGCAGGAAACGGTAGGCTTTCATGGTGAATCCTCCACGGTGGGATGGGGTGTGAGCAGGCATGGTAGGGCGGCGCGCTCAAAAGCTCAAGTCGAGCGTGAGGCGGCCTGTGACGAAGGCGTCGGCGTCGCGGCTGTCTTTGCTGACGAGCACGTTGGGGATGACGCGCACCTTGGGGTGCGGCTGGTAGGCCAGGCCGGCGAGGAAGAAACTTTCGCGGGACGCGGCCCCGGCCAGGTCGCGTTCGACCTGGTCGAAGCGGGCCACGGCTTCCCAGGCGTCGGCCAGGCGGGCGGCGGCGAAGAGGCTCAGGCCCACGAGTTCGTCGGCGTCGGCGGCCAGGGCTTTGGCTGGAGGGTCGTCGAGGCGGATGCGGTTGAAGAAGCCTTCGGCGCCGAGGCGGAAGGCGTCGGTGGTGTAGCCGGCGAAGGCGTTGAGGGTAGCGCCGTTCCTGCGCTCGTCGCCGTAGCCGGCATAGTCACCGCCGAGCGTCAGGGCAAGCTGCTCCGAGGGATGCCATTCGAGCTGGCCGTAGAGGCGTTTGTGGCGGTCGTCTTCGCCGGCGACGCCGTTGTTGTTGGCCGCCATCAGCCCGTAGCGGAGCGCGTCGCCGAGGCGACCTTTGGCGGCCACTCCGAAGTCGCGCGAGGAGACGATTTTGTTGCGGTCCATGATGGTTTTTTCGAGGCTTCGGTAGCCCCAGACCTTCTCCGCGACGGTGAACGAGGGGGGCGAGCTGATGCCGGCCACCAGGTCGTGCCCTTCGCCCCAGACGTTTTTCCAGGTCAGGTAGAGATCCTTGACGAAGGGGGCCGGGCGGCCCTGCGCGGTGGTCGAGCCGTCGTTGGCTTCGAGGCGGGCGCGGCCGCTGAAGGTGTCCGAGAGTTTGTAGTCGGTCGTCAGGTAGAGGCGTCGGTAGCCGAAGCCGTTGTCGCCCTTCTGGCCGTCGGTGGGCGAGGCGAGGACGTAGGCGTAATCGACGTAGGCGAGGCCGCTGATTTTGATGTCGTCCTGGGCCAAGGCGGGCCGTGCCGCCAGCGCCGCCAGGCACAGGATCAAGCCTGCGGAGAGGCGGTGGGTCATAGTCGTTGAGCCGGGTCAGGATACGCAGATCGGGGAGGCTATGATCAAAGGCGCGGTTAAGTTATCGTTACCGAAAGGTTAAGCGCGCCTGCCAACCCCTCATTCGGGCGCCGAGCGGCTGCGCGAACGCGGCGCGGCGTTACGCTGCATCGCCGTAAGCGGGGATACGGCTGCATCGCGCGCCTTGCTCCGCGTCCGCTCGCGCACTCTCGCCTGGCGAAGCAGGATTTGGCAGGGGCGCTAAGCGCCGCCAATTTGTTAAGAAACCATTACCTCATCATTACCCTGCCGTTACCAAATTGTTAACAAGCGCCGGATTGTCTTACATTCCCGGTCCGGCATCGTTACTCTGTGAGTTTTTCACGGAGTTGTTCTTTGCCGCAGCCAGGGCGTCCCTCAACGCGGCGTAGGGCTTTTCCCGACATGGATTTCGGGCGACGCCTCTCAAACACGGCACGGCGGGAGGAGTAGGCTTGCGGATGTTCCGCCTGCCCGGGCTAGCCCTCCGCCGAGCACGAGCACGACGATGCTGAAGATCTCCCACCTGCGCGATTTCCAACCCGGAGACGGCGACGGTCTCTTCGACGAGGCGCCGGTGCCCGGCTCTGCCGAAGAACTGGCGTGTTTCGCGCAGCTTCAGCGCAGGCTGGGGCCGCTCTACGAGCGCGTTTTCCCCAACCCACGCGCGCACCGGTCGCTGGTGGTGGTGCCCAGCCTCAGCATGGACCCCGGCTTCCTGGCGAAGATCGAGGGCGTGGCCTACTACGAGGAGCGCCTGCTGTGCCTGTTGATGCTGCTGCGCCTGCCGCAGACGCACCTGATCTACGTCACCAGCCAGCCCATCGGCGCGGCCATCATCGACTACTACCTGCACCTTTTGCCGGGCATCCCCGGCAGCCACGCCCGCCGCCGGCTGACGTTGCTGAGTTGCCACGACAGCTCGCCGGCGCCGCTGACGCAGAAGATCCTCGAGCGCCCGCGCCTGATGCGCCGCATCCGC
>JBFGTT010000414.1:0-4092 GCA_041565995.1 Rhodothermales bacterium | reverse complement strand
GTTCGTCGACGTCTACCCCACCCTCTGCGAACTGGCGGGCCTTCCCGTCCCGGACGGTTTGCAGGGCGTCAGCGCCGTGCCGCTCATCGAGCAGCCGGAGCGTCCCTGGAAAAGCGCCGTGTTCAGCCAGTTCCTGCGCGAAGGCATCTGGGCCGCCCCCGACGGCGTCGTGTACATGGGCTACAGCCTGCGTACCGAGGCCTACCACTACGTGGCCTGGATGAACTGGGCGACCGGGGCGTACGTGGCCTACGAACTCTACGACCACCGGATCGACCCCGGCGAGAACGTCAACCTGGCCGGCCAACCGGAGTACGCCGCGATCCTGGCCGACCTGGAGGCGCAACGCCTGGCGGGCTGGCGCGCCGCCCTGCCGCCCGACCGGTAGGAGCACCGCACCCGGCGGCGTGCAGGCCGTCGTCGGGAAGGTCCAGGGCGCGCTCGAACAGCGCCTTGATCTGTTCGGTCAGGGTTCATCGCGGGGGAGACCTCCGCTCAGTTCCCGGTAGAGCCAGGCCCGCGCCGTCGTCCAGTCGCGTTTGACGGTGGCAGGCGAGAGGCCCAGCGCGTCCGCCGTTTCGGGGATGGTGAGGCCGGCAAAGTAGCGCAACTCGACGATCTGGCTGAGGCGTTCGTCGAAGGCCGAGAGGCGTTCGAGCGCCTCGTCGAGCGCCAGCACTTCCTCGGTGCGCTCCTCGGAGAGCAGGAGCCGCTCGCCCAGGCCATCCTCGGCGTGCTGGTCCAGCGAGACGCGGGCCTTGCCGCCGCCGCGCTTGGCGGCCCGTTGCTGCTTCGCGTAGTCGACCAGGATATGGCGCATAGCCCGGGCCGCCACCCAGAAAAACTGCCTTCGGTTTTTCCAGGAAGGATCCTGGTGCTTGACGAGCTTCAGATAGGCCTCGTGCACCAGCGCCGTGGTGTCGAGCGTGTGCCCCGCATGTTGGGAGCGGCGCTGCCTGCGGGCCAGCCGGTGCAGTTCGCGGTAGATCAGGGGCAACAACTCGTCGAGGGCCTCGCGACGGCCCTGGCAGTAGTCTCTCAGGAGCCGGGTAACCTGTGCGGAAGAAGACATCGTCGTGGCTCATCCAGCAGCATCTGGCGGCATCGGCCCGCCTGGCCGGAAGCCCGGCAAGACGGGCAACCAGGCGCGCGTGAGGGGGGGCGCAAAATACAAAAAAAGAGACCGTTTCATACAGCGCGCGGCAACGCACCCGCACTTTTCTTCCGTCGGAATGAGCCGGTTCGGATCGAATTCTCGTCCTGTAGAGGAAGAGGCGAGCACCGCGCCTCGTCACTCGCGCCAACGGAGGGTTGCGCCCGCCGGGAGCACGCCCGTTGGCGGCAAGACACCCCAGCCAGCAAGACGAGAGAGGTCCATCATGGCTACTGTATCGGAAAAGGAGAAGCAGGTTGTCCCGCAACGCATCGTGATCCGGCACCTGAGCGGCTCGAAAGCCAACCAGGTCGAGGAATTCCCGCTCGATCACTTCAAAGAAATCACCATCGGGCGCACCGCCGCGTCCGACGTCCAGTTCGATCCCGACAAAGACGACCTCGTCAGCCGCGAGCACGCCCGGATCGTCCCCGACGAGAAAGATCCCTCCCGGTTCACCGTCCGCGACCTCGACAGCCGCAACGGCACCTTCGTCAACAAGCAGAAGATCATCGGGCTGGCCCACATCGTCCCGACCGACGTGATCCAGCTGGGGCCGGGCGGTCCCGAATTCGAGTTCGACCTGGAGCCGCGCCCGGACACGTTGATGCGCAAGACGCGCATCGCCGACGGCGCGGCGGCGGCACCCGAGCGGGGCACGCGGGCCAGCGACGTGGTGGTGGCCGTCCCGGTGGCGGAAGCCGCCCCGGCGCTGCCTGCCGACACGCATCGGCCCGTCGGCAAAGCCACCGTCGAGCGTATGCTGACGCAGACCAAGAGCCAGTCGCGCAACTACGTGCTCTTCGGCGGGGCGCTGGTGGTCCTGCTGGTGATCGTCCTGGTGGGCCTGTTCAACAAGCGCATCGTAGATCTCTTCACCAAGCAGGTCGATACCCTCGGCGATAAGGTCGAAGAGGCCGAGCGCAACAGGCCGCTGACACCGCAACAGATCGGGGCGACCTACGCCGACGCGACGGTCTTTTTCGAGGTCGGCTGGAAGCTGATCGACGCGGAGTCCGGCCAGCAGATCTTCCACCTGTACATCCCGCAGAAGGATCAGGACGGCAAGCCGGCTACCGACCAGCAGGGGCAGCCGGTCATCCTGGCGGCCTACATCCAACTCGACGACGGCTCGATCGAGCCGGTGCTGGGTCTGGATGATGCCTTCCCCAACAAACCCATCGGCGGGCGCCACACGGGATCCGGGTTCGTCGTCAGCAACGACGGCTTTATCCTGACCAATCGGCACGTGGCGGCGAGCTGGTTCACCATCTATAGCTTCCCGCAGGACGCCTTCCCGGGGATCCTCTTTGCCAAGGGGCAGGACGGCCAGTACCAGCCCACCAGTCTGATCCAGCAAGGTCAAATGCCGCGCTGGGTGCCCGCCGAGTCGAAGATGTTCGGCCAGAAGCCCATTTCGGGCAAGATTCTAGAAGGCCGCAACGACTACCTCGACGTCACCTTCGCCAAGAACGAGCTGCGCATCCCCGCCCAACTCGTGCGCACGTCGAACCGGCACGACGTGGCGATGGTCAAGATCAACGTGCCGCAATCGCTGAACAAAGTCGAGCTGAACGACAACTACGACACCGTCGAAATGGGCAACGCGGTCACGGTGCTGGGCTACCCCGGCCTCTCGCCGATGGTCGGCGTGGTGACCAAGTCGCAGGACGTCTTCAACCGGAAGAACAGCTTTATCCAGGTGCCCGACCCGACGCTGACCTCCGGCATCGTCAGCCGGGTCATTCGCGGCGAGATGGCGCCCACAGGACGCACCGTCAACGACTACTACAGCTTCTTTGGAGATACCTACCAGCTCGACATCAACGCCACCGGCGCCGGCAACAGCGGCGGCCCCGTCTTCGACGACCGAGGCCGCGTAGTGGGCATCTACACGGCCGGCAAATGGGGACCCGGCGAGGCCATCAGCTTCGCCACGCCGATCCGCTTCGGCATGGAGTTGATGGGCACCCAGCCCGTGCTGCGCTAGGCGAGTCGGCGGGGCGGGCCGGGTGCTCGCCCCGCCGCGCTCCCCAGGCACGCCGAGGACGCGCTTGCCTGCCCGTAGAACGCGCAACCAGGTGAGGAGACGATGGGCGCCTCGGTGCTGATACCCTCAGAGATAGGCGAATACCAGGTGACCGGCTTTCTGGGCGCCGGCGGCATGGGCGAAGTCTACCAGGCCGTGCACAGCCGCCTGGGCCGCACCGTGGCCGTGAAGGTGCTCACCGACATGGATCGCAGCGCCGGCTTCGTCGAACGCTTCGTCAACGAGGCCCGCATCCAGGCCAGCCTGCACCACCCCCACATCGCCACGCTCTACGACTTCTTCGAGTACGGCGGGCGGCCCTGCATCATCATGGAATACGTGGACGGGCAGACGCTCGAAGCCCGCATCCGCATGCAGGGCCGGCTGCCCGTGGCCGAGGCGCTGGCCGTCTTCCGCGCCGTCGTCGATGCCGTCGCCTACATCCACGGACACGGTATCGTGCACCGCGACGTCAAGCCGAGCAACGTCAAGATCAGCACGCGCGGCGACGTCAAACTGCTGGACTTCGGCATCGCCCGGAACCCGCAGACCCCCGGCCTGACCCGGACGGGCGCCGTCGTCGGCACGCCGGAATACTTCGCCCCGGAACAGATCCACGGCCAGCGGGCCGACGCGCGCACCGACGTCTGGGCACTCGGCGTGCTGCTCTACGAGATGGTCACCGGGCGCGTCCCCTTCGAGGCGTCCTCGCTGGTGGAACTCTACCGACGGATCGACCAGGCCGACTATCCCGCGCCCGGCGCCCTGGGTGTGGCCTTGCCGGCGGACGTGGCGTCCCTCCTCGAACGGTGCCTGCGCCGCCAGCCCTCGCAACGGTTTGCCTCGGCGCAGGCGTTGCTCCGGCAGGTCGAGCGGTGCGTCGGCGCGACGCCGCAGGCGCGCGTGCGTC
>JBFGTT010000413.1:0-4096 GCA_041565995.1 Rhodothermales bacterium | reverse complement strand
GCCCGTTCCTACAACGACGCCCTCGCGCTCGCCGATAGTGCGGCCCGCTATGCCCCCGACCTGGCCGACGTTCCGTTCTTACGCGGGCGCATCCTCACGACGATGCGGCAATACGAACCGGCCCGGGCAGCCTACGACGAGGTGCTGGCGCTCGACGCGCACTATCCCGGCGTCTACTTCAACCTGGGCAACAGCGCCTACACGCGCGGCGAGCTGCGCGAGGCGCTGGCCTTCTACCGCAAGGAGCAGGGCGCGGCCGGGACGGCAGCCTACCTGGTCCAACTCGGACGCGTCTACGCCGACCTCGGCGTGGCCGACAGCGCCCGCCGGGCCTTCGAACAGGCGCTCGCCGCCGACAGCGCCAACCCGACGGCCTATATGTGGTTCGGGCAGTTCTACGAAGACGCCGGCGCCTTCGACGAGGCGCTTCGCTACTCCCGAAAAGGGCTCGCGCTCTCGCCGGACAACCTGAACTATGCCTACGTCGTCGGGGTGCAGTTGCTGCGCAGCGGCGATCTCGAAGGCGCCGTGGAGATGCTCACGAAGGCGGCCCGGGGGATGCCCTGGCACTACGCGGCCCACTACAACCTCGGCCAGGCGCTCACCGGCCTCGGGCAGGCCGAGCAGGGCGCCCGGTACCTCGCACGGGCCGACACGCTGCTCGAACAGCGGAAGGAGATCACGCGGTGGGAGAACCTCCTCGGAGCCAACAGCCACGAACCCATGCTCTGGGTCAACTACGGCAACGCGCTACGCCAGGCGGGCCGCGTGGACGAGGCCATCGAGGCGCTTACCGTCGCGCACTCGCTCCGCCCGGACTGGCTGGAGTTGCAGAATAACATCGCCAACCTGCTCCTCGCCCGCGGCGATACGTTGGCGGCGCTGCAGCGGTACGAAGGGCTCCTCCAGATCGATCCGACCCTGGCCGACGTCTGGCTCAACCTGGGCGCCGTCCTCGCCCTGGTGGGCAACTACGAAGAGGCCCGTGCAGCCTGGCAGCAGGCCCTGCGCTACGATCCCGATCACGCCGAAGCGAAACGCTACCTCTCGCAATTACCTCGGCGGTCGAAAGCCCCGTGACCCTATCAGCCGAATACTGAGCCGTGTATCCCTCTGCAACCTACTGCTTGGCCCCCGGAATCTCGTGCGGCGTGGGAGCATGCTTTACCCCCCAACGCCCAAACGCCCCTGCGCTCGTCCTCCTCCTGCTGATGGGACTCCTCACCACGGCGGGATGCGGCGCGGGCGAACAAGGCGCGGCGGGTGCCTCGGCCCTGCGTTCCGAGACCCCGCCCGACGCCATCCCCTTTGCCCACGTCACCGAGAGCGCCGGGTTGGGGAGCTTTCTGCACGTCACCGGGGCCTTCGGAGAGACGTGGTTCCCCGAAACCATGGGCGGCGGAGCCGGCTTTCTGGACTACGACGGGGATGGATGGCAGGACCTCGTGCTCGTCGGGGGTGGCACGTGGCCGGGCCGCGACGACCCGCCCGCACGGGCGCTCTGGCTCTACCGCAACGAAGGCAACCCCGGATCCCCGGATCAAGTCCGAGGCGGGCTGAGTCCAGGGCAGGCTCCCACCTTCCGCGACGTGACGGCGGAGGTGGGCCTCGCCGATCTGCGCGCCTACGGCCTGGGCGTCGCCATCGCCGACTACGACAACGACGGCGACCCGGACATCTTCCTCACCACGCTGGAGCGCAACCTGCTCCTGCGCAACGACCTGGCGGGACAGGCCCGCGCGTTCACCGAGGTAGGGCGCGCCGCCGGCCTGGGCGACGTGGCCGAGTGGAGCACCTCGGCCCTCTTCTTCGACGCCGACCGCGACGGACACGCCGACCTCTACGTGGGCAACTACGTCGAGTGGTCGCCGGAGAAGGACATCTGGTGCACCATCGACGGGCAGGTCAAGGCGTATTGCACGCCCCAGCTCTACCTCGGCATCCCCGGCCGCTTCTATCACAACAACGGCGACGGCACGTTCACCGAGCAGACGGCCCAGGCCGGCTTCGCTGACGCCCCGGGCAAGACGCTCGGCGTGGCCGAGTGGGATTTCAACCGGGACGGATGGCCCGACCTCGTGGTAGCCAACGACACGCAGCGGGATCTGCTCTACCTCAACACCGGCAAGGGCACCTTCACCGAGCAAGGCGTCGTCAGCGGGCTGGCCTTCGACGAGAACGGCCGGGCGCGCGCCGGCATGGGCATCGACGTCGGCGTGGTTGACAGCGCCGGGCAGCCGTCCGTCGTCGTGGGCCACTTCACGAACGAAATGGTCGGCCTCTACCGGCAGATCGCCCCGGCGCTTTTCGTGGATCGTGCCGCCGAGGCGCAGGTAGGACGGCCCTCGCTGCCGACGCTGACCTTCGGCCTCTGTCTCTTCGACGCCGACCTCGACGGAGATATGGATCTCTTCCTGGTCAACGGCCACATCTCGCAGGATGCCGAGCGCGTGCAGGAGGGGGTGACCTATCGCCAGCATCCGCAACTCTTCGTCAACGTGGGCGATGGCCGCTTTGCCGAGCAAACGCCGCCGCCGGCGGCCCCCATCGTGGGGCGGGCCGTGGCGACGGCGGACTACGACCGCGACGGCGACGTAGACCTGCTGGTGACCGAAAATGGCGGCCCCGTGCATCTGCTGCGCAACGACCGGCAGGGCGGCAACGCCCTCCGGGTACGCCTGGAGGGCCGCCACGGCAACCGCGACGCCCTCGGCGCCCACGTCACCGCC
Organism: Rhodothermales bacterium; assembly: GCA_041565995.1. Taxonomy (GTDB): domain Bacteria; phylum Bacteroidota; class Rhodothermia; order Rhodothermales; family JBFGTT01; genus JBFGTT01. Next base: position 1,367 of record JBFGTT010000413.1, on the reverse strand, counting down.
GTCGTCGGCGGGCGGCGCATGCAGCAGCGCGTGCGAACCGGATCGAGCTTCCTGTCCACGTCGGAGAAGGCCCTGACGTTCGGGCTTGGCACCGCCACGCAGGTCGATACGCTGACGGTACAGTGGCCGGGGGGACGGATGGAACACTACACGAACCTGCCCGCCGCGCACGAGGTACGCATCGACGAGGACGCCGGGGTGGTGGACGCCGCCCCGCTATCTCCTCCCAGGCTCGCCGCACGCCCATGAACCAGCGAGGCGCCTACATAGCGACGGCGGCGGTGGGGTTCCTCGTCGGCCTGGGCCTCGGTTGCGCCCGTGAGCCGGTGTCTACGCCTGCCGAGCGGTTACAGGCCGCCGGCGAGCACGCCGGTCGCTTGCTCACCCAGGCGCGGCAGGCGACGAACGCGGGCCGGTACGCCGTAGCCCTCGACCTCGCCGACAGTCTCATCAGCATGGCGCCCGGCCTCCCCGAGGCGCACTACCAGCGCGGCTACGTCCTGCTGGAACTCTACCAGTTGCAAGCGGCCGACGAGGCCCTCGAACAGGCCGTAACGCTCGATCCCTACTACCGGGGCGGCTGGTATAAGCGGGGGCACGTGGCCTTCGAGCAGGGGCAGTATCGCGAGGCCATACGCCGGTACCAGCGCCAGCGTCAGGCCATCGAGTCCTCCCCCGGCGTGTTGCGCGCATACTATCGGCAGACGGACGAGACGGCGCTCCCGCAGACGTGGTTGCAGATTGGCCGCGTCTACCAGTTGCTGCAACGGCCCGACAGCGCGCGAGGGGCCTACGAGGAGGTGCTGCGCCTGGACACGACCCACGCGCAGGCGAGCGCCTGGCTGGCCGATCTCTACGACGTGGAGGGGCGCACGCAGGAGGCCCTCACGCACGCCCGCCGGGCCTGGCGACACGGCAAAGGGAACCCCGACTTCGGGTACCAACTCGGAACGCTGCTCTTCAAAAGCGGACGCCCTCAGGAGGCGCTGTCGCTGTTCGAGCAGGCCGTGGCGGCACAGCCCTGGAAGCCGGGGGTGCATTACAACCTCGGCCGCACCCTCATCGCGCTCGGCCGCGTGGAGGAAGGACGGCGCCACCTCGCCGTCACGGACCAGTTGCAGGTGCTCGACCAGGAGATCGACCAGGCCCGTGCCGCCGCCGCCCGCTTTCCCGAAGACCCGGCACGCTGGCGCGTACTCGCCGACCTGCTCGGCCGCGCCGGGCGCCGCGACGAGCAGCAACGGGCACGCTTCGTCGCCCGTGCCCTCGTGCAGCAAGCCGACGAGCAAACGCCTTCCGCCGCCCATTGACCCCGGAGGCTACGAAGCCATGCAGAACGAGCCAGACCTATTCGTGACGTCGAGATG
>JBFGTT010000412.1:0-4100 GCA_041565995.1 Rhodothermales bacterium | reverse complement strand
TTTGGCCTCCTGGATCTTGCGATCTTTCTCGCGCATGAAGGCTTTCTTGACCTGGAGCGCCTTGTCGTAGGCCGCCGAGGCGTACTTGAGTTGCTCGCGGGTGCGTTCGAGCGAACTGCGAGCCTTCTCCAGTTGCACGGCGTACTGCTGGGCGATGTCGTCGCGCCCGGCCTGGATGCCGGCTTTGATCTTGGAGGTCAGCACTTCCACTTCCTGTTGGACGCGGCGCTCTTCCTTCTGCAGCAACATCACGTTGGCCTTCACCGTCGCGATGTTTTCGTTCATCTTCGGGACCTGGTCGTTCATCTCCCGGATGTTTTGCTCCAGGATCAGGCGCGGGTCTTCCATCGCCGAGATGGCGCCGCCGAAGATCGACTTGAGGAAGCGTTTGAAACGGGACCAGAGAGACATGGCGCGTGCGGGCTTGGTTAGCGGCGTTTTCGAGTGGGGGTTCCGGCTAAATATAGGGATCCATCGGCTCTAACGAACACCCACGCCGGAAAGATGCATCCTTGACCGGGTTATTGGTTATTGGAAATTGGTTATTGGAAATTGGGAAGGGGGAATTGGTCAGGCGGAGCGCTATCCCCCACCATTTTCCATTTTCCATTTTCCATTCTCAATTTCCCATGGCCCACCCGTCCTTCGTGTAGCGATCCAGGAGCATCGGCGTGGGCGGCGGCGGGGTGTCCGAAAAGGTGTAGGCGGCGCGGACCTGCTCGGCGAAGCGCGCCAGGTCGCCGGTTCTGCGGGTGTAGAGCCGGGCCAGCGCCTCGCCGGGTTCGACGGCGTCGCCGGGTTTTTTGAGCAGCACGAGGCCGGCGGTAGGATCCACGGCGTCTTCTTTGACGCGGCGCCCGGCGCCCAGGGCCACCGCCGCCAGGCCCACGTCGAAGGCGTCGAGGGCGGCTACGTAGCCGCGTGCCTCGGCAGGCGCGGCCACGTCGGCGGCGGGCACGAAGCCGTCGCGGGCCGCCGGGTCGTGCAGCACCGACACGTCGCCGTGCTGCGCCTCGACGAGCTGCACGAACTTGTCGAACGCCTTGCCCGAAGCGATGGCCTCGCGGGCGAGGGCACGCCCGGCTTCGGGCGAGCCGGCGACGCCGCCCAGGTGCAACATCTCGCCGCAGAGCGCCAGCGTCACCTCCATCAGGTCGGGCACGTCGTCGCCGCGCAGGCAGCGGAGGCTCTCCTCCACTTCGGGCCAGTTGCCCACGGCGCGGCCCAGGGGGGTCTCCATGGCGGTCATCCAGGCCACCGTCGGCTTGCCGAAGCGCTGGCCGATGCCCACGAGCGTTTCGGCCAGGCGGCGGGCCTCCGGCTCGGTCTTCATGAACGCCCCGCGCCCGCACTTGACGTCGAGCACGAGCGCGTCGATGCCCTCGGCGAGCTTCTTGCTCATGATGGAGGCGGCAATGAAAGGGATGAACTCGACGGTGCCGGTCACGTCGCGCAGGGCGTAGAGCTTGCGGTCGGCGGGGGCGATCTCGCGGGTCTGCCCGATCATGACCAGGCCGAGGCGTTCGAGCTGGGCCTGGTATTCGTGGATCGAGAGATCGGTGCGAAAGCCGGGGATGGCTTCGAGCTTGTCGAGCGTGCCGCCGCTGTGGCCGAGGCCGCGCCCGGAGATCATGGGCACGGGCACGCCGCAGGCGGCCACCGTAGGCGCCAGGATGAGCGAGACTTTGTCGCCGACGCCGCCGGTGGAGTGTTTATCGACCTTGACGCCGGGCACGGCGGCGAGGTCGAGCACGGTGCCGGAGAAGAGCATGGCGTCGGAGAGGGCGGCGGTCTCTTCGTCGTTCATGCCGCGCAGGAAAGACGCCATCAGGAAGGCGCTCATCTGGTAGTCGGGCACCTGGCCGCGCGTGTAGGCGTCGATGAGGGCTTTGATGGCCTCGCCGGCGAGGGCCTCACCCTCCCGCTTGGCGACGATCAGGGCTACCGGGTTGAGTTCAGGCATGTTCGAAGGCAGGGCGGATGAAAAAAGGGAGTATACGAAAGAATCGAGACGAACCGCCTCCCGGCGAGGTTGTGCGGGGCGGCGTTTTAGCGTTACCCTGTCCGGCAGAGCGTCAGCGCCCCACGCTCGCTCCCGATCCCCCAACATACGGCACGCCGCCATGCAACAGGTCTGGATCACCCGCACCGGCGGGCCTGAGGTGCTCGAACTGCGCGAGGCCGCGGACCCCCGGCCCGGCCCCGGCGAGGTCTGCATCCGCGTCGAGGCCGCCGGCGTCAACTTTGCCGACCTGATGGCGCGCTACGGCCTCTACCCCGACGCCCCCCCGCTGCCGGCGGTCGTCGGCTACGAGGTGGGCGGCACGGTCGAGCGCGTCGGAGCGGACGTGGCCGGCTTCGCTGCGGGCGACGCGGTCTTCGCCATGACGCGCTTCGGCGGCTACAGTTCGATGGTGTGCGTGCCAGCCGGACAGGTCTTCCGGCGGCCCGCCCAGATGACGGCGGAGGAGGGCGCGGCGCTGCCCGTCACCTACCTGACGGCCTTTCAGGCGATGGTGCTCATGGGCGGCCTGCGCCGGGCCGACGAACGCGGCGGCAAGCGGCAACGCGTGCTCGTGCACGGCGCTTCGGGCGGCGTGGGCACCGCCGCCGCCGACCTCGGCAAGCTCTACGACGTCGAACTCTTCGGCACCGCCTCGCCCGCCAAGCACGACTACGCCCGCGCGCGGGGCTACCATCACCTCCTCGACTATCGCCACCCCGGCTGGCCCGCCGCGTTGATGGACCTGACCGGCGGGCACGGCGTCCACCTGGCGCTCGACCCCATCGGCGGGGCCTCGTGGACGAAGTCCCTGGCGTGCCTGGCGCCGACGGGGCGGCTCGTGATCTTCGGCTTTTCGGCGCTGGCCGGCGGGGGCAGGCTCGGCGTGCTGCGGCAGATGCTCCGCGTACCCTGGCTCAAGTTCAACCCCTTCCGCCTGATGAGCAAAAACCAGGGCGTGCTCGGCGTCAACCTGGGCCACCTCTGGCACGTCGGCGAGGACGTGCGCGGGTGGGCGCTGCAACTGCTGCGCTACTACGAGCAGGGGCACCTGCGCCCGCACGTCGGCAAGGTCTTCCCCCTGGCCGAGGCGGCGGCAGCCCACCGCTACATCGAGGATCGCAAAAACACCGGCAAGGTGCTCCTGAAGCCGTGACGAGTTGCGGGGGAAGGGGGATGCGGGAAGGGCGAAGAGGAGATTTTGAAAGCCATCCTGTTTCCCGTGCCCCGGCCAATCCTTGCCACCACGAAAAAAGGCGACCTGCGGGGGCAGATCGCCTTCGAAGAAGCGGGATAGCGGCCTCGCCTCAGCCTTTTTTCTCCTTCATCCCGTAGCGGCGTCTGAACTTCTCGACGCGGCCGGCGGTGTCGACGTACTGGCGGCGACCCGTGTAGAAGGGATGGTTGGTGCTGTCGACTTCCGAGGCGTACGTGTCGGCCTTCATCGTCGAGCGCGTCTGGAACTCGGTTCCGTCGGCGAGGCGCACGGTGATGAGTTTGTAGGAGGGATGGAGATCTTTTTTCATGGTACCGGCGCCGTGTTGAGCGCTAACGTCCTGGGTGGTCGGTCGCAGAGCAGCGTTGGACGGCGCACGCGGGTGGAAGGTTCCGGCGTGGTTTTCAGGAAGCGGGCTGGGCCAGGCGGGCGAGGCTGTTGACGAAGGCTTCGGCTTCCTGGAGCGCACGCTCGGCCTGCCGCTGCGCGACGGCGAAGGCGTGGCCGTAGTCGCCCTGTTCTTGCAGTTCGTGGGCCAGGTTGAGCGCCGTCGCCGCGCGTTCGGGCAGCCGCCCCGTCTCGACGAAGGCTTCGGCGAAAGCTGTGCGGATGCCCTGGTTGGAGGGCAGTTCGCCCTGCTCGTGTAGCAGCGCCGCCTGCGCCGCGTAAAACATGGCGAAGTAGGCCCGCGAGGCGCACGAGTCGTAGTCCTCGAGCTCGTAGAGCACCGCCGCGCTGCGCAGGTACGTCTGCGCCTTGCTGAAGAGTTGATCCGTAATGCCCGCCATGCGCGCCGCCCTGGTCGTGGAGCCTACATCGCCCGCAAAACTACGCATCCCGGCGCGGGGAGATCGTGAAAAACGGGTGTGAAGGAGAAGACGA
>JBFGTT010000411.1:0-4135 GCA_041565995.1 Rhodothermales bacterium | reverse complement strand
CCACGCGGCCCTGGTCCACGTCGAGGCACGGTATGATGCGACGGGCTACCGACACGGTCGATTGCGGAATGGGGATGGGGGAATGCGGATTGGGGACGGGGCGGAAAAAATCCGCAATCCGCAATCTAACAATCGGAAGTGGATTTTTCGTTCAGGCGGGCCGTCGAGTAGCGGTCGAGGTCGAGTTCGTCCTTGTGGTGCCAGCACCAGAACTGCTGGCAGGGGAAGCGGTTTTCGTAGAGCGCCCGCCCGATGATGACCGAATCGACGCCGTAGGGCGCCAGCCGTTGCAGGCGCATCAGGTCGTCGTAGCCGCCGACGCCGCCCGAGGCCGTGATGCGGGCCTTCGTCAGGCGCTCGCCGAGGGTGCGGTAGGCGCCCACGTTGGGGCCTTCGAGCGTGCCGTCGCGGCTGATGTCGGTGTAGACGATGCGGCGGACGCCGCGCCGCTCCATCTCCAGCGCCAGCTCGATGGCGTCGAGACCGCTGCCCTCGGTCCAGCCTTCGACGCGCACCTCGCCGTCGCGGGCGTCGATGCCCACGACGACCTTGCTGCACGTGTAGCGCTCGACGGCCTGGCTGACGAGGTCGGGATCGCGCGCGGCGGCGGTGCCCAGCACGACGCGGTAGACCCCCTGGTCGAGCGCCGCCTGGATGTCGTCGAGGCTGCGGATGCCGCCGCCGAGTTGCACGGGGATGTCGAGCGACCGGCAGATCGCCGCGATCACGTCGCGGTTGTCGGCGCAGTCCTCGGAGCCGCCGCGCGCCGCGTCGAGGTCTACCACGTGGAGCGCGCGGGCGTTCTGCAAACGCCACAGCTTCGCCATCTTGACGGGATCGGCGTAGTAGACCGTCTCGCGCTCGTAGGCGCCCTGGTAGAGGCGCACGCACCTGCCGCCACGCAGGTCGATAGCCGGAATGACGAGGATCATGGCCTTCAGCTCTTGAAAACGGCCCTTCCGTGGGGCCTGCCGCTTATAATCGCCACGGGCGACAAAGTTGTGCGCGGCGGCTACAGGCCGGCGAAGTTTTTCAGGATGCGCAGCCCGTTGTGCTGGCTCTTCTCCGGGTGGAACTGCACGCCGAAGACGTTGCCGCGCGCCACGACGGCAGGGAATTCGACGCCGTAGCGCGTGGTGGCGAGCACGTCGGCGGCCTCGGCAGGGGCGGCGTGGTAGGAGTGGACGAAGTAGAAAAACGCCCCCGGCGTCACGCCCGCCAGCAGCGCCGAGGCACGCCGGGGCGTGACGGTGTTCCAGCCCATGTGCGGCACCTTGAGCGGACGCGCCGCCGCCTCGGCACGCTCGCCCACGTCGCCGGCCCCGGCAGGCACATAGGCCCCCTGGAAACGGACGACGCGGCCCGGCAGCAGGCCCAGCCCCGCGTGCAGCCCCATCTCCTCGCCCACCTCGAACAGCAGTTGCATCCCCACGCAGACGCCCAGAAACGGCACGCCCCGCGCCACGGCCTCCCGGATGGGCTGCTCCAACCCCCGCCGCCGCACCTCGCCGACGCAGGCGCCGAAGGCCCCGACGCCCGGCAACACCAGGCGCTCGGCCCGCGCCACGTCCTCGGCCCGGTCCGTCCTGCGCACCCCGGCGCCGACGTGTTCGAACGCCTTCTCAATCGACCGCAGGTTGCCGATGCCGTAATCGATGAGGGTGATCATTTTTTGCTCGCTTCGCTCGCGTATGGACGTATGAAGGTATGGACGTATGGACGATTATGAGGAAGCGACGCATCGATCCCTCTCGTCCATACGTCCACACGTCCACACGTCTTATTCCCTGATCTCGCTCAGCTCCTTCGACCGCTGCGTGGCGGTGGCGACGGCGTTGATGAGCATCGTGCGCAGCCCGTGCGACTCCAACTCGGCCACGGCGGCGATGGCGGTGCCGCCCGGCGTGGTCACTTCGTCGCGCAGGATGGCCGGGTGCTTGCCCGTCTCCAGCACCAGCTTGGCCGCGCCGAAGACGGTCTGCGCCGCCAGACGGAACGCCGTGGGGCGGGGCAGCCCCTGCTTGACGCCCGCGTCGGTGAGCGCCTCGATGAACATGTAGACGTAGGCCGGGCCGCTGCCCGAAAGGCCCGTGACGGCGTCCATCAGGTATTCGGGGATCTCCTCGACCCTGCCGACGGCCTCGAACATGTGCCGCGCAATGGCCAGGTGCTCGTCCGTCGTGAAGCGGCAGCCGGCGATGGCCGTGGCGCCCTCGTCGACGAGCATCGGCGTGTTGGGCATCGTCCGGACGACCGCCAGTTGCCGCCCGAAGGCGCGCTGCAAGGCGTCCGTGGTGATGCCGGCCAGCACCGAAACGATCATCGCCTCGTCGTCCACGTGCGCCTTGATCTCCTCGACGACGACGCTGACGATCTGCGGCTTGGTAGCCAGCACCACGATGGAGGCGTCGCGCACGGCGGCCACGTTGTCGGTGCCGGTGTGGATGCCGGGGAAGTCGGCGGCGAGTTGAGCCAGCGCCGCCGGGTTGCGCCGCGTGGCGCGCACCTGGTCCGGGCCGAGGTAGCCGCCCTTGAGCAACCCCCCGATGAGCGCCCGCCCGATGTTGCCCGCGCCGATGACGGCCACCGTCTGTTTGCTAAGCACGATAGCTTCTCAGGTAGGTGAAGAAATCCGCACTCCCCAATCCGCACTCCGCCATCGCTCACAGGCTGCCCTTCGTCGAGGGCATGCGCGGCTGCGCGGCGTCGCGCACGACGGCGGCCCGCAGCGCCCGCGCGACGGCCTTGAAGACGGCCTCGACCTGGTGGTGCGTGTTTTCGCCGTAGAGCACGCTGATATGGAGGTTGCACCGCACGTGTTCCGCGAACGAAAACCAGAAGTGCCGCACCATCTCGGTCGAGAGATCGCCCACGGTGGGGCGGGCGAAGACGGCGTCGAAGTGGAGCGCGAAGCGGCCCGAAAGGTCGATCACGGCGCGGGCCAGCGTCTCGTCCATCGGCACGTAGGCGTGGCCGTAGCGGGCCACGTGCGCCTTCTCGCCCAGGGCACGGGCGACGGCCTGCCCCAGCGTGATGGCGACGTCCTCGACGCTGTGGTGGTCGTCCACGTGCAGGTCGCCCTCGCAGGTTACTTCGAGGTCGAAGCCGCCGTGGCGGGCGAAGAGGTCGAGCAGGTGGTCGAGGAAGCCGACGCCCGTCTGGTTGGCGTAGTGCCCCTGGCCGTCCAGGTTGAGGCGGACGGCCACGTCGGTCTCGTTCGTGGTGCGGTGGACCTCGGCGGTGCGGGGGGCAAAGGCGGTGGCGGCCATGCGGCGTCTCCGGTGGGGTGAACCCCAAATATCCAGAAATAATCGCCCGCGCGTGCTGAAAAAGACGTGAAAGCGCGCCGGGCGCATTATGAATTACGTTCGGTGCATGGGATAATCAGACAGCAGAATCAATTGGAATCAGTTGCTCGCTATTGCATTCGATGGCAGGCTTTTGTATAGTCTCAAACCTAACCATCCACTGCGGCAGAAGTCATTATCGTTAAGAGGCTGCTTGGATGTCAAAAGACTCCATTGAGGGATGTGGCCTGGAGGGCCGGAGGAGGTAATACGACCAAAGCACACTCCCAGTTACTACGCGACAGCCTCCTTCCTCGCTAGCGCGGGGATCAGGCCAGAGGGCGTTTTAAGTGCTCCTGTCAAAATCCAGATAGCCTTTAGCACTGCCAATTTCTGTCTTTTGAATGCGAGTCTTGAGTCATGTCACAAACCGCTATCTTTAGGGACAACGTTGGTAAATCGGTACTTACAGTACTTTGCCTACTGGTTCTGGTAATCACAGGAATCCTGGTCTTTGTTGTCCTTGAGCCTTGGTTGGCGATTTTGGCGATAGTACTTGCTATTATTCTTGCACTAGGCATTCTCAAGGTTTGGAACCCAAGCGTTTTCGAGTCGCTAGACAAGAAGGTAGTAAGAAAACCAAGCTTTGTAATTTGCATTCTCTGTATTCCACTCTACAGTCTATTGTGTAGTATCCATGCGGACATCATTACCTCTCATGATAACAATATCTTGGAGTTTCCTCTGCGGGTCCTTAGGCAAAACTGGCGTCAGGATCCTCAACGTGTACAGTTAAGCAAGCCTTCTTCAGAGAGTGATTCCACGCTGTACGTGTTCGTCCTTGATGT
>JBFGTT010000410.1:0-4138 GCA_041565995.1 Rhodothermales bacterium | reverse complement strand
CTCACCGGTAGCCCCTGGACCCTCGAGCCGCCTTCCCATCCGGGCCGAGGCCGGCAACCATGAACGCGACCGCCCTCCACATCCTGCGCGAAACGGCCCTGCGCACCTGGCTCAAAACGCTCCGCCGCCCGGTACCGCTGACGTTCTCGTTCGTCCAGCCGTTGCTCTGGATGCTCATCTTCGGGTTTCTCTTTCATCGTTTTCCGCTCGGCGCGGCCCTTGCCGGCCTCTCCTACGTCGACTTCCTGGTGCCTGGCGTGTGCGTGATGACCGTCCTCTTCGGCGCTTCACAAGCGGGCATCATGCTGGTGCGGGACGTGCAGACCGGCTTTTTGCAGCGCATGGTGCGCGCCTCAGCCTATCCCGGATGGATGTTGACCGGAAAACTCGGGGCCGACATCCTGCGCCTGCTTTTCCAGGCCGCGACCGTCGGCCTGGTGGGCGTGGCGGTGGGAGCGCGCTTGCAACCCGACGCGGTCGCCCTGGGCACCGCGTCGGCCGCCCTCGCGCTCTTCGCCCTGGCCTACGCGAGTCTCTCCTGCTGGATTGCCCTGAAGAGCAAAGTCCAGGAAAACATGGCGGTCTTCGTCCACGTGGTCAACATGCCGCTGCTCTTTACCAGCACGGCGCTCGTCCCGGCGCGGCAGATGCCTCCCTGGCTGGAGGGCGTGGCGTCGTGGAACCCCCTCTCGCTGGTGGCCGACGCGCTGCGAGGCGCGCTTTTTTTCCACCGGGCGCCGGACCTCTGGACGGTCCTCCTGCCGCTGGCGCTGCTGGGCGCGCTGCTCTTCGCCGCCGCCCGCACCGCCCTGGCTAACGCCGACGCCTGAGGCATTTCTTCGACCCTCGACACGCTCCTACCGCCCCCTATGCCACGCCTCCCGCTACGTGCCCCCGGTTGGAAAGCTATCCTGGCGGCCTGGCTGGCGGCCTGCGCCGTGCTGCTCGGCGCGTGCGGCCCCGGCGCGCGAGAGGCGGACCGGCCCGAAGTCGTCGTCTTTGCCGCTGCCAGCCTGCGCGACGCCCTGGAGGACGTGGGCCGCCGGTTTGAGGAAGAGACGGGCATCGAGGTCCTCTTCAACGTGGCCGGGTCCAACGTGCTGGCCCAGCAAATCGTCGCGGCGCCGGGCGCAGACCTTTTTTTGAGTGCCAGCGAACGTTGGATGGACACCGTGGAAGACGCCGGTCGGCTCGTGGCCGGAACGCGGCGGGACCTGCTCTCGAACCGCCTGGCGCTGATCGCCCACCCGCGTAGCACCTGGACGCTGAACGATCTCTGCGAACTGGCCCACCTCGATTTCAAGTACCTGGCGCTCGGCGATCCTGACGCCGTGCCCGCCGGCCGCTACGCCCGGCTGTGGCTCTCGTCGCGCTCGTGCAATGGACGCTCCCTCTGGGGCGCTGTCGAAGACCGGGTGATCCCCGCCCCCGACGTACGCTCGGCGCTCGGCCTGGTCCTGGCTGACTCGGACCTGCTGGCCGTCGTGTATCGAACCGACTGGCTGGCTTTCGCCGAAAAAGCGCGCGTGCTGTACGAAGTCCCCGCCGACGAAGGGCCGCCTATCCGCTACACCCTGGCTCAGATCGCCGACGGCCCCCACCCGGAGGCTGCACGCCGCCTCCTGGCGTATTTGACGGACGCGCCTGCACGCCGCATCTTCGTCCAGCACGGCTTCGCCCCGATCCCTTGAAAGGAACCATGAGAGCAAGAATGAAGAACCTTTTCCGCTCTCTCCCTTTCCCCCATCCTCCACTCCGTATCTTTAACCCAAGTGGTGCCCTTTGGCGTTTGCCCGTTGCCCGAAGCGGCGCAGAGAAGGGGCGACGCGGCGAAAAGACCGCCCCAATAGGGCACCCCGTGCGTTATCTTTAGCCTGCCCCCCGAAACAAGCCATCACCCACCCAACGCCGTGACGGAGACGACGCTCGACGCCCTGCGCTCCACCTTGTTGTGGGCCTCGCTGGCTACCGCGCTGGTGATGGTGCCCGGCACCCTGCTCGCCTACGCCCTGGCGCGGTTCGACTTCTTCGGAAAAAAAGTGATTTCCACCCTCACGAGCCTGCCGCTGGTGCTTCCGCCTACGGCTGTAGGCTATTTGCTCTTGCGCCTCTTCTCGACGCAGGGGCCGCTGGGCCGCGAGACGCTGGGTTTCAACCTCGACGTGCTGCTGACCTGGAAGGCGGTGGTGGTGGCCTGCGCGGTGATGTCGGCGCCGTTGGTGGTGCGCACGGCGCGCGTGAGCTTCGAAGCCGTCGATCCGCGCTTCGAGGACATGGCGCGCACCCTGGGCCACGGCCCGGCAGCCACCTTCTTTCGCTACACCCTGCCTCTGGCCGCGCGTGGCCTGCTCGCCGCGATGATCCTTGGCTTCAGCCGCGCCATGGGTGAGTTCGGCGCCACCATCATCATTGCCGGCAACATCCCGGGGCGCACGCAGACCCTCGCCTCGGCCATCTTCAGCGCCCAGCAAGCGGGGCAAGAGGACGAAGCCAACTTCCTGCTCTGGGTGGCCCTGGCTGCCGGGTTCGCGGCCATCTTTCTGACAGAATACCTCTCGCAGAGCCGCATCCGGCGTGCCCCACGATGAACGCCTCCTCACCATGAACGCAGAGCCTCGTCTGGAGGCGCGCGTGCGCCTGTCCCTCGACCGGTTCGACCTCCACGTCGAATTTGAGACCACCCACCGGGTGACCGGCGTCTTCGGCGTCTCCGGATCGGGCAAGACTACGTTGCTCGAGACGATTGCCGGGCTGCGGCGCGGCGCGCAGGGCCTGATTCGCCTGGGCGAGACCGTCTGGCTCGACTCGGCGCAGCGCCGTCGCCTGCCTCCCGAAGCGCGCGACGTGGGCTACGTGCCGCAAGACAGCCTGCTGTTTCCGCACAAAGACGTTCTGGGCAACCTGCGCGCAGGACGCCAACGCGCACTCGACGGAGGGCACGACTTCACCCATACCTGGGAGGCCGTCGTCCGGGTGCTCGCCATCGAGCCTTTGCTCGGCCGTGCGGTGGGCACGCTCTCGGGCGGGGAGCGTCAGCGGGTGGCGCTCGGCCGGGCGCTGTGTTCGGGGCCGCGCCTGCTGCTGCTCGACGAGCCGCTGGCTTCGCTCGACGTGGGCCTGCGGCGTAAGGTGCTCCCCTTCTTGCACCGGGTGCGCGCCGAGTTCGCCATCCCTATGCTCCTCGTCTCGCACAACCCCGTCGAGGTGCAGGCGTTGTGCGACGACCTGATTGTCTTGCGAGAAGGCAAGATCATCGCCCGGGGCGAGCCGCGCGCCGTGCTGACCCGCCCGGAGGTTTTCCCCATCGCGGAACACGAGGGCTTCGAAAACATGCTGCCGGGCCGCCTGCTCGAAACACACGCTACGACGAGCCTGGTGCGTCTGGGCGAAAACGACAACGGCCCGCCTCTGGTGGTGCCCCGCTCCAGCCTCGCCCCGGGCAGCCGCCTGCTGCTGAGCGTGCCCGCCAATGAGATCATGCTGGCGCTGGAACAGCCTGCCGGCCTCTCGGCCCGCAACATCGTGCCGGCACGCGTGGAGGACGTGAAAGCGGTAGGCCCCTGGCGCCTCCTCACCGCGCGCGTGGCTGACGACGCGCCGCCGCTGGTAGCCGAGGTCACCGCCGACGCCATCGAGGAGTTGCGCATCGCGCCGGGCACCGCGCTCTTCCTCATCGTCAAGGCCAGCGCCATCACCCTCTACGAAGACCACCCGGATGGGGAGCGCTGATATCACTCGATCTTGGTCTGGAGGATGACCACGCCGCGCGAGCCGCGCTGCCCGTAGCCGGCGCCGTCGGGGACGATCCACAGGCGGTCCACGTCGCGCGGGTTGATGCCGATGGGCGAGTCCGTGTAGAAGCCGTCGATGACCCAAAGCGGCGGCCCGGCGGCTCCCCGGATGCGGACCTCGCGGCCCTCCACCTGTACGCTCGGCTCGCCGATGAGCAGTTCCTCGACGATGGAGATCGGGCGCTGCTCCAGCTTGCGCGCCACGTCCACCTCGCCCGCGCTCTGGGGCAAGGGGACCGCCGTGCCGGGCCGCCCTCCGGCGCATCCGGCGAGCAGGCTGAGGACGAAGAGCAGGCAGATCGTGCGTCGGGTCATGGTCCTTACGGTGCGGTACGGGATCTGAAGGG
>JBFGTT010000409.1:0-4150 GCA_041565995.1 Rhodothermales bacterium | reverse complement strand
GACGCCCGATAAAGCCCGCTTCCGCACGCGCGACGCGGACGAGGTCATCAAACACTTCGGGGCCTTCTCCGCCGGCGTGCTGGCGCCGTTTGTGGAGAGACTGAAGCCGGGAGGGCCGCCGTCATGAGCGAGACGAGCACAGCCATCCATCCATTTCCCGGGCTGCGCCCGTTTCGGGCCGACGAACACCACCTGTTCTTCGGGCGCGAGGCGCAGAGCGACGACCTGCTGCGGCGGCTGCGGCGGCACCGTTTTCTGGCCGTCGTAGGCTCCTCCGCAAGCGGCAAGTCGTCGCTGGTGAGGGCCGGGATGCTGCCGGCGCTCCAGGGGGGCTTCTGGGTCTTCGCCGTCACGCCAGGCCGTCGAGGGGGCGGGAAAACAGCACGGCATCCGAGACGCCGAGGGCGTCGCCTACACGCCCGATCATGACGAACGTGGTGATGACGGCCACGATTTCGAGGAGTTGCCCGTGATCCCAGTGCGCCCGCAGCGACGTCCACAGGTCGTCGCCGACGTCGTTGGCGTCCCGCGCGATCTGTTCGACCAGGGCAAACACCTGCCGTTCGGCGTCGGTGAAGTGCGGGCTGGTGCGCCAGAGCGCGTTGGCCACGTCCCCGACTTTGTCGGCAGGCACCCCCAGCGCCAGCGCCAGCCGCTGGTGCGCGCCGTAGCTGTAGAAGCTCTTGAAGGCGCGCAGGGTCTTGAGGATGATGAGTTCCTTGAAGGCCCAGTCTACGCGCCCCGGGCGGAGCGATTGGATCAGAAAATCGGTGATGGTGCGGCACATCGCCGGGTTGCTGGCTAAAGCCCGGACGAGGTTGGGCAGGTGGCCGAAGTGCGCCTCGGCCCGGTCCAGCACGTCGGTGAGGGCGGGGTCCACGTTGGCGCGGTCGAGCAGTTGGACGGCAGGCATGGCTTTGGTGGCTAAACGGTGGAAAATGGGAAGGAGACGGGCCGGGTGCCGTTTCAAGCGACATCGATGGTTATGCTGTCATCCGCTGCGAAGCAAAACGGAGTGAAGGATCTGTCGTTTATGGATCCGGCGGAAGCGACCACAGCGGTCGCGCTTCGGACAGATCCTTCGCCTTCGGCTCAGGATGACACCTAGCGAAACATGTCGCCAGAAATGGCGCTAGTGCCCCTGCTCCAGGAAGTGCGCCAGGTGTCGCCTGGCAGCCGGCGAGGTGGGCGGCTCGGCGGCAAAAAGCACCGGTTGGTGCCCGTGAAAGACGGCCTCCAGCTCCACGCCCATCGCGTCGCCGAACTTGCTCACCTGGAGGTAGGCGCCTATCGTGGCGACGATCTCGACGATCTGCCCGTCGTCGTAGTGCGTGCGGACGCGCTCCCAGACCTCTTGCGGGATGCCTTCCGGGTCGAGCACGACGTGCGCGCACAGGTCGAGGATGGCGACTTCGGCCTCGGTGTAATGCGGACTCGTGCGGTATTCCACGCCCACGATGTCGGCTTGCTTCTCGGTGCTGATGCCCAGGCGCGCGCTGACGGCCTCGTGCTGCGTCACGCAGTACAGACAGTCGCCCATCTTGGTGGCCTTGAGGATGAGCAGTTCTTTGGTGACCCAGGGGATCTGCCCGTCCATCAGGATTTCGAAGAAGATCTCCCACATCTTCTCGGCAATCTCGGGCGCGTTGCCGGAGATCTTGAAAATGTTGAGCACCATCTGAAAGCGGGCCACGGTCTTTTCGTAGACCTTCTTGGTGATGGGGTCCGCCTCTTCCGGTTCGATGTAAGGAAGTTGTGCCATGGCGTTGTGCCGGTTTAGGTGGCGTGGAGGGGTGGGGGAGGGTGAAAGATTGAGGATGGAGGATAGACAACGCTATGGGGCCGATTGGTCCCAACGTCAAAAAGACGGTGGCTGGGCCGGGCGGATCAGAACGCCAGCACGCGTTCGAGGGCCGGGCGGAGGCGGGCCTGCGCCGCGTAGATCTCCCGTTCGAGGGTGATGGAGAAGGGCACGGGCAGGTCTTCGGCGGCCACGCGGACGGGCGGCGCGTCGAGCAGCGCAAAGCCGTCCTCGGCGATGGCGGCGGCCACCTCGGCGCCGAAGCCGCCGGTGAGCGTGGCCTCGTGCAGGACGACGACGCGGCTGGTCCGGGCTACCGAGGCCAGCACCGCCTCGCGGTCCCACGGGATGAGCGTCCGCAGGTCGATCACTTCGACGGAGACGCCCCGCTCTTTTTCCTGGAAGGCGGCCTCTTCGAGCGCCCAGTGCACGCCCAGGCCGTAGGTGACGACGGTGACGTCGGTGCCGGCGCGCGCCACGCGGGCCTGGCCCAGTTCGAGGTGGTAGGGCGCCTCGGGCACCGGCCCCCGGACCGAGCGGTAGAGGTGCTTGTGCTCGAAGAAAAGCACCGGGTTCGGCTCTTCGATGGCCGCCAGCAGCAGGCCCTTGGCGTCCTCCGGCGTGGCGGGGACGACCACCTTGAGGCCCGGCGCGTGGCAGAACCACGCCTCGACGCTCTTCGAGTGGAACGGCCCCGCGCCGATGTGGCCGCCGAAGGGCGCGCGGATCGTCACGTTCAGCGGGGCACCCCAGCGGTAGTGCGTCGTCGCCAGGTTGTTGACGATCTGGTTGAAGCCGCACGTGATGAAGTCGGCGTACTGCATCTCGACGACGGGTTTGAAGCCTTCGAGCGCCAGCCCCATCGCCGCGCCGACGATGCCGCTCTCGATGATGGGGGTGTTGCGCACGCGCTCCGGCCCGAAGGCCTCCAGGAAGCCCTGCGAGACCTTGAAGACGCCCCCGTATTCGGCCACGTCCTGCCCCAGCAGCAGCACGCGCGCGTCGCCCTCCATGGCCTGCCGCAGCCCGTCGCCGACGGCGTCGATGAAGCGTTGCTCGGAGGCGGGGCCGGCGGGCGGCACGTGGGCGGCGAAGGCCGGGGCGAAGAGGTCGGCGCGCTCGGCTTCCGGGGTGCTCTCGACGGGCGGCTGCGCCAGGGCGAACTCGGCGGCTTCGTCCACCTGCACGGCCAGCACCGTCCGCACGGCGTCGATCTCCTCCTGGGTCATCACGCCGTCGTCGCGTAGGAGGCGTACGAAGCGTTCCAGCGGGTCCTTAGCGGCCCACGCCTCAAGTAATGCTTCAGGAACGTAGCGGGTGCCGGAGGCTTCTTCGTGGCCGCGCATGCGGAAGGTTTTCATCTCCAGGAGCGTCGGTCCCTCGCCCTGCCGCGCCCGCGCTGCGGCGCGCTGCACGGCGTCGATGACGGCCAGCACGTCGTTGCCGTCGACGACCTCGCCCGGCATCCCGTACCCGGCGGCTGCGTCGGCGATGTCTTCGACGGGGACGGCCTCGGCGGTGGGCGTCGAGAGGCCGTAGCCGTTGTTTTCGACCACGAAAATTACCGGCAGCGTCCAGGCGGCGGCCAGGTTGAGCGCCTCGTGGAAGTCGCCTTCGCGCGTGGCGCCGTCGCCGCAGAAGGCCAGCGCGAGGCCGTCCTCGCCCTTGCGTTGGGCCGCCTGCGCCAGGCCGCAGGCCACCGGCAGCATGGCCGCCATGTGCGAGATCATCCCGACGATGCGCCGCTGGGGCAGGCCGAAGTGGAACGTCCGGTCGCGGCCTTTGGTGAAGCCGCCGGCTTTGCCCATGAGCTGGCAGAAGAGGGGTTTGAGGGGGACGCCGCGCGTGGTCCAGACGCCCAGGTTGCGGTGGGTGGGCAGCAGGAAGTCGCCCTCGCGGAGCGCCCAGGCGCAGCCCACGGCGATGGCTTCCTGCCCGTAGCCGCTGAACCATTTCGAGAGGCGGTTCTGCCGGATCAACAGCAGCATCTTCTCTTCGATGGTCCGGGGTAGCTGGAGGGCGCGGTAGAGGGCCTTCAGGTCGATGTCGGTGGTCGGAGCGGCGGGGGGCATTGCTGGTTTACGGTTGATGGGTTTACGGTTTACGGTTGATAGGTTTTCGGTTTACGGTTGATGGGTTTTCGGTTGTTGGGTTTAGGGTGGGTGTGCGCTTTGCGTTGAATCCGACTCACAGCTTTCAGCTTTCAGCGAAAGATGCTCTAAGCTGGCCGCTGACGGCTGATCGCTGAAAGCGCTCCCGGCAAGACGTTCACCATCTTGTGCGCATCTACCTGCGGTTAGCAGGATTTGAGAAGTTATGAAAACGCTGGTTCATGTATCTTTATGCGGG
>JBFGTT010000408.1:0-4157 GCA_041565995.1 Rhodothermales bacterium | reverse complement strand
AGGCCCGCGTGCAGGCGCATGAAGAAGGTCTCGGCGGGGCGCCGGTGCTGCGCTGCGGCGCTGCCGGCGGTGGCGAGCAGCAGGAGGCATCCCAGGATGGATGCCGGCAGAAAGCGTTGCATCATGTCGCTAGGCTCCTCGCGGGAGTCGGGTTGAGAGGATGACGGGGGTGCTCACGGCTGCCTGGATGAATTTTGCGTGACCGGGCGAGCGGGGCCCGGCCTGCCTCGGAACGTCGGCGCGCACCGCCTTAAGGTACGGATTTTCTTGCGGGATGAAGGAATGCGCGCCGGGACTTTGCGGCACCGTTACACCGAAGCGCGCCTGCTCCCCGGCGCGGCGTGGATCTATCGAAGGCCGAGCGCGTGTCTGCCATCGCCGTCCCGCCCACGCGCCCGAACCTCGCCGATGCTCCTCGTCTCGCTCGACGTGCCCGACGCCGGCCTCTTCCACGTGCTCATCGTGGCCGACGACCCGCTGGCCCGCGCCGGCCTGGTAGCCCTGCTGGCCGACCAGCCGGGCTACGCCGTGACCGACGCCGTCGCCACCGACGACGACCTCGCCGACGCCCTCCAACGCTTCCGCCCGGACGTGGTGCTCTGGGACCTCGGGCCGGGCGCCGACGCCCTCGCCGAGCCGGACCTCTTCCAGGACGACGCCCTGCCGGTCGTGGCGCTGGTGCGGGACGAAGCGTCCGTGGCCGACGCCTGGGCCGCCGGCGCCCGCGCGCTGCTACTGCGCGAGACGGCCCCGCCGGTCATCGTCGCCGCGCTCGTGGCAGCCCGGCAGGGCCTCGTCGTGCTCGACCCCGCCCTGGCCGACGCCGTGCTGGCGCTGCGCGAGGCCGCCCCCGTCGTCGAAGACCTCACCCCGCGCGAGGCCGAAGTGCTGGCCCTGATGGCCGAGGGCCTGCCCAACAAGCTCATCGCCGACCGCCTGGACATCAGCGAAAACACCGTCAAGTTTCACATCGGATCGATCCTCGGCAAGCTGGGCGCGCACAGCCGCACCGAAGCCGTCATCCGTGCCGCCCGGCTGGGGCTGCTGATCATTTAGGGGGGCTGGTTAGTGGAAAATGGGAATTGGGAAACGGTAAAGGGCGACTGTTCCTCAACCCGTAACTCCTCACTCGTCTGAGCCTGCCCCGGACTCCGATCCGGCGGCTTTGGTCCCAGGAAAATCCTCCCACCTGCTCTAATTTTCCAATAATCAAGCCCCCTTCTCCCATCCCACGGCCTACCCATCCGTAGAGGCCCCACCCGAATCGGTAGGGCGCGGCCTACGCGAACGGCGGATGCGCGCGATCTTCCGGCGTCGTACCCTGGGGATACCTGCAACCAGCAAGAGGATCCGACGATGGGAGATAACGGCAACATCCTGGCACAGCTCTCGAACGCCCTCTCGGCGACGGTCGAAGCCGTGAGCCGAAGCATCGTGCGCGTGGAGGCGCGGCGGCGCGGCCACGCCAGCGGCATCGCCTGGTCGAAGGAGGGCCTCGTCGTCACGGCGCACCACGCCGTGCAGCGCGACCACGACCTGCGCATCGGCCTGCCCGAAGGCGGGACCGTCGAAGCCGAACTCGTCGGGCGCGACCCGACGACCGACGTGGCGGTGCTCCGCGCACGGGGCGCCACGCTGCACCCGCCAACCTGGGCCGAAGCCGACAGCCTCCACGTGGGCCACCTCGTCCTGTCGGTAGGCCGGCACGACACCCACGCCCAGGCCAGCCTCGGCATCGTGGCCAAGAAGGACGGCGCCTGGCGCACACCCACCGGCGGCCACGTCGATGCCTTCCTTCAGACCGACATCCTGGTCTATCCGGGCTTCTCCGGCAGCGCACTCGTTGACGCCGAGGGCCGCGCCGGCGGCATGAACACCTCCTGGTTCCTGCGCCGCAGCAGCCTCACGCTGCCTGCCGCCACGCTGCGCCGGGTGGTGGGCGTGCTGCTCGAACACGGCCGCGTACGGCGCGGGCTACTGGGCGTCGGGGCGCATCCGGCGCAGTTGCCGGGGAGCGTGCGCCAGGACCTCGAGCAACACGCGGGGCTGCTGGTCGTCTCGGTCGAGGACGAAAGCCCCGCCGAAGCCGCCGGCGTGCTCGTCGGCGACCTGATCGTGGGGCTCGACGGCGAGCCGGTGCAGCACCTCGAAAGCCTGCTTTTCCTGCTGACCGAGGAGCGCATCGGCAAGGCGGTTCCGCTACGGGTGGTGCGCGGCGGGCGGCTCGAAACGCTCACCGTCACCGTCGGAGAACGGCGTTGAGATGGCCTCTCTGTTGAAACAACTCAACGGCGAGCTGGCCGCGGTGGCCGCGCGTGCCCGGCGCAGCGTCGTGCAGGTCCACAGCGCGCGCTACGGGGCCGGCACCGGCGTCGTGGTGCAGGCGGCGGGCCTGATCGTCACCAACGCGCACGTGGTCAAGAAACGCTATCCGCGCGTGACGCTGGCCGACGGGCGGACGCTACGCGCCCAGGTGCTCGGCTACGACGCCGACGAAGACCTGGCGGCGCTCTCCGTCGAAGCCGACGGCCTTGAGGCGCTGGCGCTCGCCGACTCTCGCAGCGCGCGGCCCGGCGACCTGGTGCAGGCCCTAGGGCATCCCTGGGGCGTCGTCGGGGCGGCCACGGCGGGCGTCGTCGTCGCACTGGAGGCCGGCTGGCTGGAGCCGCCCCTGCGGGGCCGGGACTGGATCGTGGCCGACCTGCACCTCTGGCCCGGCAACTCGGGCGGGCCGCTGCTCGACGCCGCCGGGCGCGTGCTGGGCCTCAACACGATGCTGATCGGGACGGGGCTGGGCGTGGCCGTCCCGGCGCATCGCGTGGGGGCGTTTTTGGGGCGGGTGGCGCCGTCGAGGCGCGGGGCGGCATCCGGCTACGTCTTGTAGCGGCGTTGCAGGAAAAGCAGAAACGCGCACCTGCCGGCTGACGGGCGGGTGCGCGTTTCGCGTCGCTGAAATGGAGGGTCTCAGCGATTTTCTTTCTTGCCGTTGCGGCGGGCCTTGCCGTTGAGCGAGGCCGTGGCCGCTTCCACGGGCGCCGGCTCGCCGTAGCGGGCGATCATGCGCGTGAGCAGGTCGTCGATCTGCGCGGCGGTGAGGCGCTCGAGTTCGTTGGCGCCGCAGTAGTGCCGGGCGGCGATCAAGAGGTCGGCGCGGCTGAGGCCGAAGGCTTCGGCCTGCTCGTAGAGCGCATCGAGCGTCGGGCCGAGGGGCGCCTCGACGGCCTCCGGCTCGAGCACCTCCGGCTCCGCCGTGGCGGCTTCGGGATTCGGCCCCTCGCCCAGGCGGTCCAGGAAGTCGGCAAAGGTCGGGTTCTTCAGTTCCAGGCCGACGGGGAAGTCGGGGCTGTTGGATTTGACCACGCGGGCCGTGCGCACCTGCTCGAAGCCCTCGACGCGCACCGTCAACTCGACCATCACGTCGACGAAGTATTCGAGGCCGCTGGCGGTCATGGGCAGCACGTGGCCCATCTCGTTTTCTTCGCGTTCTTCGCGGCCCTTGGCGGCGATCTGGTCGGTGATGACGACGCAGGCGCCGCTGTCGATGCAGAGGCGGCGGAGGACTTCCTGGAAGACGACCTGGTCGGCGGAGAGTTCGTCGGCGGTGGGCTGGGCGAGCGGGTCGCCGGTGCGTGCGCGGACGGCTTGGAGCGTCTCGCGGTGTTTGCGGGCGAAGTACATGGCCCACGAGTCGAGCGCGAAGCAGCCGTAGCCTTGCTTACGGCCTTCGCCGTCGAGCGCCCAGTCGATGAACTCCGGCAGTTCGTCCGGGTGTTGGATTTCGATGGCGTCGAACGTGGTGCCGTCGCTGCCGGGAAGCAGGCGGCCTTTGCGTTCGGTGTCGAAGAAGCAGAGGCGGCCCAGGCCGGCGTCGGCCAGCGTAGCGGCGAAGACGCTCTTGCCCGAGCCGGCGGCGCCGCGCACGGCCACCACGAGGCGGCGGTTCTTGGGGCGGCGGCTCAACGGATTGATACGTTTGCGTTCCATGGTTTCCCTGGTCGGTTGGTTAGACCCTTTTCCGTCAAAAAGCAGAGGCTTGAAGGGGCCTTTTCAGGCGCCCGGATGAAGGGTACGGCGACGGGGGTGACAGCATTATGTCACCTTTTATTTCAGCAAAGTGAAATAGCAAAGGTTATGTTTGAGGATTTTTTGTGTCCAGT
>JBFGTT010000407.1:0-4159 GCA_041565995.1 Rhodothermales bacterium | reverse complement strand
GGCGGATCGGGAGGCGGCGCTCGTGGCCTGATCCCGGTTCTTTGCATGGATTAACGCCAGAGGGAAGATCATCATCAACGTGCTGCGCCAGCTTTTCCACATCGCCACGTGGCTGCCGGGTTACCGGTGGCGGGATCTTCGCGGCGACCTTCTCGCCGGGCTGACGGTCGGCGTGATGTTGATCCCGCAGGGCATGGCGTACGCGATGCTCGCCGGGATGCCGCCCATCTACGGCCTTTACGCCTCGCTGGTGCCGCTGCTGGTCTACGCCGTCTTCGGCACCTCGCGGCACCTGGCCGTCGGCACGGTGGCTATCGACATGGTGATTGTGGCGGTGGGCGTGGGCGCGCTGGCCGAGCCGGGGTCCGCCCGTTACGTAGAGTTGGTGATAGCGCTGGCGCTGATGGTGGGTGCCTTGCAGATGGCGATGGGGGCGGCGCGGCTGGGCTTCGTGGTCAACCTGCTCTCGCGCCCGGTGATCATCGGCTTTACGTCGGCGGCGGCGTTGATCATCGGGATGAGCCAGCTGGGCAACCTGCTGGGGGTGGCGCTGCCGAGGTCGCAGCAGGTGTTTGTGTTGTTCTGGGAGGCGGCGCGGCACGCCGGGCAGATCCAGCCTCTGAGCCTGGCCTTCGGCGTGGGCGGCATCGTGGTGCTGTTGGTGCTGGCGCGATGGCGGCGCCTGGTGCCGGGGCCGCTCGTGGTGGTGGCGGTGGGGACGTTGCTGGCGTGGTGGCTGGGCCTGGCGCGGCAGGGCATGGCCGTGGTGGGTGCCGTCCCGATGGGGCTGCCGGCGCTGGACCTGCCGGCGCTGGACCTGACGGCGGCGCGCGGGCTGCTGCCGACGGCGCTGACGCTGGTGCTGGTGCAGTTCCTGAGCGTCGTCTCGCTGGGCAAGGTCTTCGCCGCGCGCCATCGCTACCAGATCGATGCCAACCGCGAGCTCGTCGCCATCGGGGCGGCCAACTTTTTCGGGAGCCTTTTCCGGGGCCTCCCGGTTTCGGGCAGCTTCTCGCGCACGGCGGTCAACGATCGGGCCGGGGCGCGCACGGCGCTGGCGAACGTCTTCGCCGCCGGCCTGATCGCCCTGACGTTGCTCTTTCTGACGCCGCTGTTCCACCACCTGCCCGTGCCCGTGCTGGCCGCCATCATCATGGTTGCCGCCTTCGGGTTGCTCGACTGGCGCGAGGTGCGCTACCTGCTGCGGGCCAAGCGCATCGACGGCGCCCTGGCCATCCTGACCTTCCTGGCCACGCTGCTCATCGGCATCCAGGCAGGCATCCTGCTCGGCGTGACGGCCTCCGTCGTCGCCATCATGTACCGCATCAGCCGGCCCAACGTGGCCGTGCTGGGCCATTTGCCCGGCACCCGCTCCTTCGGCGACGTCGAGCGCAACCCGGAGGCCCGGCCCCTCGACGGCATCCTGATGCTACGCGTGGACGCCTCTTTCTCCTTCGCCAACGCCGACCTGGTGCGCGACCTGATCCTTGAAAAGAGCCAGGTCGAGGGCGCCCTTCGCGCCGTCATCATCGACGCCAGCAGCATGAACGACCTCGACATGACCGCCGTGGCGATGCTGACTTCGGTGGCCGCCACGCTCCAGGAGCGCGGCATCGACCTCTACTTCGGCGGCGTCAAGGGGCCGGTGCGCGACGTGATGCGGCGCTCCGGGCTGACCGAACAGCTCGGCGCGGATCATTTCTTCCTCAGCCCCCACCGCGCCGTCAAGCGCGTGCTGGAGGCGTCGGGCCGCCTGGACGCTTACCTGGCCTCGGTCCCCGGCGGGCGGCAGCCGGCCAAGCCGGAGTCCTAGGGCGTGTCTGCCCGGTCTATACACGCGGGAGCAGGCTGCGGGGCGGCCTGCTTCTTTTGACAGGTCGCTCCTACGGAGCTTTTTTATGAGGGGGGGCGTGGCTACCAACAGGCCGCCCCGATGGGGCTTCTGCAGCACTTCAGGTTGCACACACGCCCTGGCCCGGCGCGCGCCGAGGCGTTCAGAGCACGTCCCGCCGCAACGCCGGAAACACCTTCGAGACCTTGCCCAGGACGTACTCGCCGTAGGTGCCCTCGAAGGCGTGCACGCTGGTTCGGTCCCAGCGCTCGTCCCGGTCGTCTTCCGGCGTGAGGGCGCCGCCGAGGTCGATGGGCTGAATCCGCGCGTCGAAGTTGGGGTCGAAGAAAAACGGGAACGAGAGCCTGCCGCGCCCCGACACGTTGCGCACGCGGTGCGGTGTGGAGCGATACAGCCCCCGCGTCATGCGGTCGAGCATGTCGCCGATGTTGCATACGAAGGCGCCGGGCACCGGCGGGGCGTCCACCCACCGGGTCTTCGACTTGACCTGCAACCCGCCCGCTTCGTCTTGCTTGAGGATGGTCAGCACGCCGTAGTCGGTGTGTTCTCCGACGCCCCACGGCGGCGCCTGGCCGGGTGTGGCGGGCGCGGGCGGGTAGTGGAAGATGCGAAACAGGACCAGCGGATCGGCCGTGTAGCGGTCGGCGAAGTAAGACGGTTCGAGGCCCAGGCTGAGGGCCAGGCCCGCCATCAGGGTGTGGCCGAGCCGGGTCAGGGCCGCCACGTAGTCGAGCACGGTGTCGCGGAACGCGGGGAGGTTGGGCGGGAAGAGGTTCGGCCCGTGCAGGGGGATGCCGGCGCGCACGCGCGGGTCGTCCGGGCCTAACTCGGCCCCGAAATAGAGGCCCTCCTTGAGGTCCGGCTGTCCCGACGTGAGTTCGTCGCCGACGGGAAAATACCCCCGCCAGGCCTTGCCGCCGAGCGCCATGCGGATCTGGAGCTTGGCCTCGAGGTCTTGCGCGAAGAAGCGGCGGCTGAGGTCTTCGAGGCGGCGCTGCAACCCTTCGTCGACGCCGTGCCCGACGATGTAGAAGAACCCGGAGTCTCTGCACGCCTGTCCGATGCGGGAGGCCGTCGCGTGCGGATCGCCGGCGTCCGTCACCAGCGGGCTGACGTCGATCAGCGGGACCGGCGACGTTCCGCCGTCTGCCGTGGGCAACTCTGCGCTGCTGTTCATCGGTGCGACGTAGCGTCTGAGACGGCCTCTGCTGAAAGCGTTGTCGTTTGGAACGTGTGGGCGGCTGGGAGGATGGGGGGTTGTGCGTGTGGGAGCTGGCGACGCGGATCGAAGCAGGCGCCTCGCCCGGTAGCGCACGCGGTCCCCGATCCTCCATCCTCGATCTTCCATCCCTCCGGAGGCCTCGCCTGGAAAGGTAGCACGGAGACGCCGGGGCTGCAAGGCGTCGGGCGTGTAGGACATTCCACCACGTTGCGTCGGGCATTGCCCCTACAGCGTGAGAGGGACTCTCCGCCTCAGCACCGGAGCCGCCGCAGCGCGTACTTGCAGGTGTGCAGCGGCGGAGTTCCGCAGGCTGCCCCTCCAGGCATCTCACAGCAGGGTAGGACGCTATGAAAAAGCTGACGGCAAGCGACGTGATGACCGAGGAAGTGCTGACGGTTCAGGCCGACTGGCCCGTGACGCACCTGGCCGAATTTCTCATCGAACAGGGCATTTCAGGGGCGCCCGTCACCAGCGAGGAGGGCGCGTTGATCGGGGTCGTCTCGCTGACGGACATCGTCCGGTACGAGAGCCTGCCCCAGAAAGAAGCGCATCCCCACGGCGCGCACGACTTCTACGTGCTCTCGCTAGAGGGCCGGTTTGCCGAAGAGGAGTGGAGCGCGTTCCGCGTCGGCGACGCTTCCGAGGCGACCGTCCGGGACATCATGACGCCCACGCTCTTCAGGGTCCACGAGCACGCGCCCGTGCAGGAGGTAGCCGACACGATGATCACGGGCCGCATCCACCGCGTCTTCGTCACGCGCGGCGAGACCGTCGTGGGCATCGTCACCGCGCTCGACCTCCTGCGGGTGATCCGCGACGGGTGATACCAAATCCGCCTGCGCGGTTTTGGGTATGGACGTATGGACGAGGAAAAGGCCGCCTACGGCTGAGCAACGTCGTCCACACGTCCGCTCGTCCATGCCATAACAAAGCCACCGAAGTTGGGGTGAGCGGACGGCGCGGCGTTGCAACCCCGGAGCGGGCTTCTTGTTGAAAAGACGGACCCCCGGCGGCTTCCTCCTTTCTGCGTCATGCCTCGTCTCTTCGTCACGCTGGTCCTTTTTTTCTGCGCAGCGACGGCTGCC
>JBFGTT010000406.1:0-4159 GCA_041565995.1 Rhodothermales bacterium | reverse complement strand
CCCGGCCCGTGACGCGGCGCAGGATCTCCGGCGCGTCGAGCACGCGGCCCCAGCGGTAGACGTGCTCGCGCAGCCAGCCGTGCAGCCCGCCGAAACGACCCCCGGCCACCTCGTCGTCGAGGCCGGGCAGCGCGCGCCGCGCCGCCTCGAAAAGCTGGGCGGACATCAGGTTGCCCAGCGCGTACGTCGGGAAGTACCCCAGCGCCCCCAGCGACCAGTGGATGTCCTGCAAGACGCCCTCGGCGTCGGTCTCCGGGCGCAGGCCCAGGTACTCCTCCATCTTGGCGTTCCAGAGCGCCGGCAGGTCCTGCACCGTCACGCGTCCCTCGACCATCGCCTGCTCCAGTTCGAAGCGCAGCATCACGTGCAGGTTGTACGTCACGCCGTCGGCCTCGACGCGGATGAGCGACGGCCGGACCCGGTTGATGCCCCGGTAAAACGCCTCCGGCGAGACGCCCGCGAGCGCCTCGGGGAAGGCGGCCCGGAGCTTCGGGAAGTAGTGCCGCCAGAAAGGCCGGCTGCGCCCGACCAGGTTCTCCCACAGCCGCGACTGCGACTCGTGCAGGCTCAGCGAGGTGCCGTCGGCCAGCGGCGTGCGGTCGAGCGCCGGGTCGATGCCCTGCTCGTAGAGGCCGTGGCCGCCCTCGTGCATCGAGCCGAAGAAGGCCGGCGAGAAGAAGTTTTCATCGACGCGGGTGGTCAGGCGCACGTCGGTGACGGAGAACGACGTCGTGAAGGGGTGCGTCGAGCGGTCGAGCCGCCCGCGCTCGAAGTCGTAGCCGATGTCGCGGAGCACGGCGAGGCTGAAGTCCCACTGCTTTTGCGGGTCGAAGGGCCGGTGCAGGAAGGCGTCGTCGGGCGGTTCCTCGGCGGCGAGGGCCTGCACGATGGGCACGAGGTCGGCCCGCAGGTCGCCGAAGACGCGCTCGACGACGGCGGTCGTCAGGCCGTGCTCGTACTGGTCGAGGAGGGCGTCGTAGCGGTGGGCCTCGTAGCCGAGGGCTTCGGCTTTCTGCACGTTGAGGTCGATGAGGCGTTCGAGGTCGGGCGCGAACGTGGCGTAGGTGTTCGTGGCGCGGGCCTCGCGCCAGGCTTCCTTGGCGTGCGCCACCGCCTCGGCCAGCTCGGCCACGAGCGCGGCGGGGATCTTGACGGCCTTGTCGAAGTCGCGCCGGGCCACGCGCACGAGGGCGGCCTCGGTCGAGAGGGGGTCGAGCGTGCGGGTCTGCGGCTCCAGGTCGTCGAGCAGCGCGCCGACCTCGTCGTCGGTGAAGTGTTCGTGGGCCAGCTTGCGCAGCGTGGCGATCTGTCCGGCGCGGGCGGCGGCGGCGCCGGGCGGCATGTAGGTTTCCTGGTCCCATTCGAGCACGCTGGCGGCGGCGCGCAGGTCCTCGACGCGTTCGAGCAGCGCGCGCAGGCGGTGGAGACGGTCGTGCATGGCGGTTCGTGGTTCGTGAGGGGCGATGGCAGCAAACGTCGGACGCGGGCGTTGGTTCGGACCTCGGCTCGCCCGCCAGCCCGCCGCCCCCATGCCTCTCCAATCCGCAATCCACACCCCCCAATCCGCCTCCCAATCCGCACTCCGCAATCCCCAGCCCGCAATCAGGCCTTCTCCAGCCGCAGCCCTTTCGCCACGAAGAAGCGTTCGGCCAGGCCGAAGAGGGCCTGCACCAGCAGGGCCAGCACGGCGGCGGGGACGGCGCCCTGGAGGATCAGCCCGGTGTCGCTCAGGCGGATGCCCGTCAGGATGGGCTGCCCGTAGCCGCCCGCGCCGATGAGCGCCCCCAGCGTGGCCGTCCCCACGTTGATGACCGCCGAGGTCTGCACGCCCGCCAGGATCGACCGCGCCGCCAGCGGCAACTCGACCTTGCGCAGCCGCGCCGCCGGCGGCAACCCCAGCGCCTCCGCCGACTCCAACAGCGGCCCCGGAATACCGCGCAGCCCCGCGTGCGTGTTGCGCACGATGGGCAGCAGGCTGTAGAGGAACAGCGCCACCATCGCCGGCGGCCCGCCGATGCCCATCAGCGGGATCATGAACACCAGCAGCGCCAGCGACGGGATCGTGTAGATGACCCCGACAGTGCCCAGGATCACCTGTTCGAGGGCCGTCACCCTGGCCGCCACGACGCCCAGCGGGATGGCCGTCAGGATGGCCGCCAGCAGCGAGACGATCACCAGCAACAGGTGCTCCTTCGTGTGTTGCCACAGCCGGCGCGTCCAGGTCACCTCCTGCACCGTGATGGCCTGCCGCAGGGCGAAGCGCGCGTTCAGGAAGTCTGCCGCCACGCGGTTCTCCGGCACCCGGTCGATGACGGCGCGGGCGTTCAGGCGGATCATCTCCTCGGCGGTGAGGGCGCCTTCGAGCCGCCGCAGCGCGGCCACGGCCTCCGGCGCGCGCGCGGCCAGGTCGGCGCGGTAGACGTAGAGGGCCTCGTATTCGGGGAAGTAGGCGTGGTCGTCGTCGAGCACGCGCAGGCCGTAGCGGACGATCTCGGCGTCGGTCGAGTAGAGGTCGGTCAGGTCGATAGAGCCGGCTTCGAGGCCCCGGTAGGCGAGGTCGTGGTCGACGCCGCGCACGCGCTGCTGCGGCAGGCCGTAGTGGCGGCGCAGGCCCGGCCAGCCGTCGCCCCGGTCCATGAATTCGTTGCTGAAGCCGAAGCGCAGGTCCGGGTGATCGCGCAGGTCCGAGATGGCGCGGATGCCGAGGGCTTCGGCGCGCGCCTCCTTCATGCCCAGCGCGTAGGTGTCGTTGAAGCCCAGCGGTGCGGTGGTGCGGACGCCGAAGGCCGCCAGCGCCGCCTCCAGGCTGTCCGGGTGGACGTTGCGGCCCGCCAGGATCTCCTCCAGGAGGGTGCCCGTGTACTCGGCGTAGACGTCGATGTCGCCCTGGAGCAGGGCCTGCCAGAGGAACTGCGTGCCGCCGAGTTGCTCGCGATGCGCCGCCTCGAAGCCCTGGCTGCGCAGCAACTGCGTCGCCATCTCGCCCAGGATCACCCCCTCGGTGAACTTCTTCGAGCCGACGTTGACCTCCTGCGCCCGCGCCGCCCCGGCTCCCAGCAGCAACGCCAGCAGGAGCCAGAGCAAGGTATGGGGGTATGGGGGTATGGGGATGTGGGCGGGCTTAAAGACCTGATCCTCCATCATCCATCCTCGATTGGCAGGCCGTCGAGCGGGCTGCGTTGCGCGTTGACGAAGGCCTCGACGAATGGCTCGGCGGGGGCGCGGACGAGGTCGCGGAGCGTGCCCTGCTGCACGATGCGCCCGGCGCGCAGCAGCACGATGGCGTCGCCGAAGTAGCCGGCCTCGCCCATGTCGTGCGTCACCATCACGACGGTTTTGCGGAGGCGTCGGAAGATGGCGCGCAGGTCTTGCTGGAGGCCCGCGCGGATCATCGGGTCGAGCGCGCCGAGGGGTTCGTCGAGCAGGAGCACGTCGGGGTCGAGCATGAGGGCGCGCATCAGGCCCACGCGCTGGCGCTGCCCGCCGGAGAGCTGCACCGGGTAGGCGTCGAGGCGGTCTTCGGGAAGCTGCGCCAGCTCGGCCAGCTCGGCCACGCGGGCGTCGAGGCGCGGGCGCGGCCAGCCCAGGTGGCGGGCCATCAGGGTGACGTTCTCGCGGGCGGTCAGGTGGGGGAAGAGGCCGCCCTCCTGGATGACGTAGCCCATGCGCTGCCGCGCCGCGCCCACGTTTTCGGGCGTCAGGACCTCGCCGTCGAAGCGCACGGTGCCGGCGTCGGGCCGGATCAGGCCGATCATCAGGCGCAAGAGCGTCGATTTGCCGCAGCCGCTGGGGCCGATGAGCACCGTCGTGCGCCCCGGCGCCGGGGCCAGGTCGGTCGGGTGGAGCGCCGTGGTGCCGTCGTAGCCCTTGGAGACGCCTTCGAGTGCCAGCATGCCTTGGCTGCGCCGAATTTTAAAATGGTGTGAGAAGCTTAGAGTGTGAAGGCAGGGGCGGGGTTTCCAGGATCTTCGCGCTTGACTGGGCGTCCAACCGGGCTTAGATTACGCGCCCGCTTTGCAAGACCGGCCAATGTAGCTCAGTTGGTAGAGCAGCTCACTCGTAATGAGCAGGTCACCGGTTCGAGTCCGGTCATTGGCTCCTCGGAAAACGCCCCAAATCGACTGGAAATGGCGATTGTGGGGCGTTTCTTGTTTCGGTG
>JBFGTT010000405.1:0-4162 GCA_041565995.1 Rhodothermales bacterium | reverse complement strand
CCGATCAACCCGACGCGGATCTGCTTGAGCAGCAGCCGTCGCTCCGGCCCGAGGAAGGCGATGCCGGCGCAGGCCCCAGCCACGGCCAGGTAGAAGAGCAGCCCCCAGACGGCGCTCGGCACGCCCAGCGGCGCCGGGTCGCTGGCGATGACGGCCTCACAGTCGAAGCCGAAGCCGCAGACCGGGTCGTCGGCCGGAAGGGACGAAGCGCCGTACCAGATGACGAGGTGCGCGGCCAGGAGCACGCCCAGGAGCGCGACGACGAAGAGGAGGCGTTCGTACGCCGGGCGATGGACGTCCAGCCGGCTTTTCGGAACGGGGGCGGCCCGTTTTTTCGACGCCTGTTTTTTTCGTTGCTTCTGCGCCATGCGTCTCGCTTCAGGCTCACGGGAGGGATGCAGGGGGTCGTATCCAGCAGAAAACGAAGTTGTTTCGGAGACGACGAGACGAGGCGGCACCGGAGCGCGCCCGGCGCGTGTAACGCTTCCGCGCTCGCTTCGTTCGACCGGGCGGCGGGCCTGTCTCGAAGCCCTCCCATCTACTCCACCGCTATGGTAATGTTGCCGGACCGCGAGGCTGCCGGCGCCGAGCCGCTGCCTGAGCTGGCGCCGGCGCGGCTGCCCAGGGCGGCCATCTCCCGGATCTACACGCGCATGGCGCCGACGTACGACTGGTCGGCGGTGCTCCTGGAGGCGAAGGCGCGGCGGCTGGGGCTGGCCTGGGCCGGCGTCGAGGACGGCGAGCGCGTGCTCGAAGTGGCCGTGGGTACCGGGCTGTCCTTCCAGCACCTGCTCCGGCAAAACCCCCACGGCTGGACCGAGGGCCTCGACCTGACGCCCGCTATGCTGCGCCGCGCCCGGCGGCGCGCCGAGGCCACCGGCGCCACAAACTACCGCCTCGCCCCCGGCGACGCCTACGCCCTGGCCTTCCCCGACGCCTCGTTCGACCTGGTGCTCAACAGCTACCTGTTCGACCTGCTGCCCGCCGAGGACTTCGTGCCGCTGCTGCGCGGGTTTCGGCGGGTGCTGCGGCCGGGGGGTCGCCTGGTGATGATGAACATGACGCGCGGCGCGCGCTGGTACAACCGCCTCTGGGAGGGCCTCTACCGGCTCCACGCGGCGTTGCTGGGCGGCTGCCGGGGCGTTCTGGTGGAGCCGTTTATGCGCCGGGCCGGCTTCGTTCGTACGCGCCGCGCCTACGTCAGCCAGTGGACGTTCCCGTCGGAGGTGGTCTACGGCGAGCGACCTGTTTCGTAGCTTTCGGCGGTCAGCTTTCGGCGGACAGCTTTCGGCGGTCAGCGGAGGGCGATGGGCGGCCCTCGCGCTCCGCCTTTCTCCCTCCGAGGTGACCCCGCCGGTGCCATCTCAGCGCAGGATGCCGTACCTTTATCCCTCTCCCCTCAACCCTGACGTGGATCGATGCTGGATGGGTTAAAATCGATGCTGGATCAGCTTATGCTGGAGAGCGATCTCATCCAGCGGCTGCTCGTGGCGCTGGCCATCGTCCTGGTCCTCTTCGTCCTCATCCAGGTGGTCAAGCGGCTGGTCGGGCGTTACGTGGAGGACCCCGAGCGGCAGTTTCGCATCTCCCGCTACGTGGCCCGCATCGGCGGCGTCGTCGCCGCTGTGCTGGTGATCGGCGCGCTCTTCGACACCACGCGCGACCTCTTCACGCTGCTGACGGTGGTGGGCGCGGGCCTGGCCATCGCCATGCGCGAGGCGCTCATGAGCCTCTTCGCCTGGGGCTACATCGCCGTGCACAACCCCTACCATCCCGGCGACCGGATCGAGGTCAACGGCATCCGGGGCGACGTGATCGACGTGCGCATCGTGCACACGGTGTTGATGGAAATCGGCAACTGGGTAGACGCCGACCAGAGCACGGGGCGGCTCGTCTACGTGCCCAACAGCGCGGTCTTTCTCCACGGCGTCCACAACTACACGAAGGGCTTCCGTTTCATCTGGAACGAGATCCCCCTGACGGTGACGTTCCGGAGCGACTGGCAGGCCGCGAGCGAGATCATGCAGTCGTTTGCCGAGGAGTCGGCGGCCATCATCGAGCAACAGGCGCGCAAGGAGATCAAAGAGATGGCGCGCGAGTTTCTGGTTTTTTACGGCATCCTGACGCCGTTCGTCTTCGTCAAGATCACCGAGCACGGGATTCGGCTGACGCTGCGGTACCTGTGCGAGGCGCGCAAGCGGCGCGGCACCGAACACGCGCTGACGATCAGCATCCTGGCGGCGTTCCAGCAGCACGGCGGCATCGAGTTGGCCTACCCGATGCGCGGCTTTGCGCGTTTCGACACGCCGCAGTTCGGGCCGATGCCGGGCGTGCCGGCGGGCGACCCCCGCGGCCTGCACGCCAACCCGCCCGATCCGACGGACGAGCAGCCGTGAGGGCGTTGATCGACGGTGGACTGGGTATTAGCCGGCGCTTTCGCAGACGAAACGAAGGCTGTTGCCGTCGGGGTCCTTCACGTACATCTCGCGGGTGCCCCACGTCTGATCCGTCGGGGCGAGGTCGATCGCGACGGCCTGCTCGAGAAGCTCTGCATGGAGTGCGTCCACGTCCTCGACGAGCAGGTAGACCACGCCGCCCGAAACGCCGTCCCCGGAGAAGGAGGAGACGTGCAGCCACACGCCGTCGCGCGTCAGGCCCATATAGCACGGGTCCGGAGCGGCCTCGTCGACGCGGTAGGCGAACTGCCGGCGGAAGCCCAGCCGGTTGCAGTAGGACGCCTCCGCCGCCGCCGCGCTGCCGACGTGGAGGACCGGGATCGCCAGTCGGAACATGGGGCACCTCGCTGTGCACGTTGCAGATGGTGCTCAGGATAACGCCGGGCCGGTGCCAGCGTGCTGTCATCTCCATGGTACCCCATCGTTTGCGCCGGCACTTCCGGGTGCATCGGCTCGTTCGCCGGTGCCCGCACGCTCCGGCGCGCCTTTTTCAGTGGGGTTGCATTCTCGGAAAAAAGGGCTTAGTTTCGTGGGGTCATGACGTACGCGCGTGCCCATACGACCTGGTCCTGGCGCATCTGGTGGCGCAATGCTACGAGAGCGGTAGGCCCGGCGTGCCCCGGCGCGTCGTAACGCAAGACACGTTGGCAGACACCACCAGCGGCCTACTGCTCCCCGGCAGTGGGCTTTTTTATTGGTCCTGAAAAATGGGCCATGAAACTTGGAAAAGGAACATCGGAAAATGATACGGCGAGGCGCCATCCCCCACCGATTCCCCTTTCCGATTTTCCATTTTTCTCATCCTGCCTATGCTGACCTTCACCGAATTTAGAGCGCTGGCCGAGGGGGCGCGGCGGCGGGGCACGGAGCGCTTCGTGATCCCCGTCTACCAGCGCCTCAGCGCCGACCTGCTCACGCCCGTCTCGGCCTTCCTGACGTTGCGGCAGGAGAGCCGCTACTGCTTTTTGCTGGAGAGCGTCGAGGGCGGCGAGAAGCTGGCGCGCTACTCGTTCCTGGGCCGGAATCCCTACCGCGTCGTCAAGGCTTTTGGGGCGGAGGTAGTCGTCGAGGAGGCGGGCCGGGGGGAGCCGGACGGGCCGCCGGCGGAGGGCCACGTCTTCGCCGTGTTGCAGCAGATGCTCGACCGCTACGAGCAGGTGGAGGTGCCGGGGCTGCCGCGCCTGGCCGGCGGCGCCGTGGGCTACCTGGGCTACGACGCCGTGCGCCTGCTCGAACGCCTGCCCGAGGCGCCCCAGGACGACCTCGGCCTGCCCGACGCCGTCTGGTGCTTCTACGACGCCGTAGCCGCCTTCGACCACGTCACGCACCAGCTCGTCTTGATGGCCAGCGCCTTCTTCGAGCCGGGCACCGACGTCAAGACGGCCTACTACGGCGCGCAGGCCCGCCTGGCCCACCTCGTGGCCGAACTCCACACCCCTTTTGCCAGCCCTGTCCCCGTAGCCCTCGAAGGCGCCGCGATGACGTCCACGTTCGCCCGCGCGGACTTCGAGCGGGCCGTCGAGCAGGCCCGCCGTTACATCTACGAGGGCGACATCTTCCAGGTGGTGCTCTCGCAGCGCTTCGCCACGACGTTCACCGGCGACCGCTTCAACCTCTACCGGGCCTTGCGCCAGATCAACCCCTCGCCCTACCTCTTCTACCTCGACTTCGAGGAGGTCACGCTCATCGGCTCTTCGCCCGAAGTG
>JBFGTT010000404.1:0-4175 GCA_041565995.1 Rhodothermales bacterium | reverse complement strand
CGACACGCAACGCTTCAAGGGCCTCGGCGAGATGATGCCGCAGATGCTCAAAGAGACCACGCTCGACCCCCGGAAGCGCCGCCTGCTCCAGGTCGCCATCCCACCCGGCGAGCAGACCGCCACCGAAAACACCATCAGCGAATTGATGGGCAAAGACGCCTCGGCTCGCTTCGCCTTCATCATGGACCACGCCGCCGAAGTGGAGGAACTCGACCTGTAAGCGTCGAGAAGCCCCGGAGGGGCGTTCTGTTTGTAGCACCGCCAGTACAACAAGACTTAAGCTCCGTAGGAGCGTCCTGTTCTACAGATCGCCCGGGACGAGGCTTCCCCGGCTAGGCCGCCCTCGGCGTGCGCGCCGTCGCCAGCGTCCCGGCCACCACCAGCAACGCCCCGACGATGCTCAAGAGGCCGGGCACCTCGTGGAAGAAGAGGAAGCCCCAGAGCGCTGCGAAGACGATCTGCACGTAGCTCAGCGAGAGCGCCCGGCCCGCTTTCTCCAGGTGCAGTCCCTTCGTCAGGTAGACCTGCCCGATCTGCGTGAAGAGGCCGATGCCCAGCAGCATGAGCCATTCCAGCGGCGTCGGCCACAGCGCTACGGGCGCCATCACGGCGAGCGAGGCAGGCGTGGAGACCAGCGGAAAGTAGAAGACGACGACCAGGTAGTGGTCCGTCTCGCGCAGCTTGCGCACCAGCGTGTAGGCCGCCGCCGCGAACACCGCCCCGAAGAGCGCCACGCTGACGGCTCCCAGGTCGAGGCCGCTGGAGGCCCGCCCGAAGAGGAAAGAGGGCTGCGCCACCAGCACCACGCCCGCCAGGCTCAACGCCAGCCCCAGCACTTCGCCCCGCCGCAGCGTTTCCTTCAGGAACAGCGCCGCCAGCAACGCCGTGAAGACGGGGTTGGTGTACTGGATCACCGTCACGTCGGCCAGGGGCAGGCGCGGGATCGCGTAGAAAAAGCACAGCAGCCCGAAGAAGCCGATAAGCCCGCGCAAGAGCAGCAGGCCCTTCCGATGTCCCCACGGCGAGACCTTTGCGCGGTGCAGCATCGCCCGCGTGATGACCAGGGCGATGACGCTGCGTGCCAGCACCATCTCGGCACCCGGCAACCGCTGCCCGGCCAGCTTCACCAGCAGGCTCATCAGGCTGAAGGCGAAGGCCGCCAGCACCATGTAGCGGAGACCCGACGGAGGGCGCGCCGCGCCGGGCGGCACAGAAGGCGTCATGCAGGCTCGACGTAGACGGGCGCAGGCTGCGCCGGACGGAAAGCGGACCGGCGCAACATACGGTCCCGTCACCGCGAATCCAAGGAGGTGAAGCCGTCGTGAAAGCCGTGCCCCGCTGGCACGCAGCGAAACATGCCGCCGCATCGGACATTGTAAACCTGCTCCAGGCCGCCGTCCGGCTACGCTTGAGCGACCACAGGCCCGTAGCTCAACTGGCAGAGCAGCTGACTCTTAATCAGCGGGTTCGGGGTTCGAGTCCCCGCGGGCCTACATCGGGTAGCCTCTGAATCTGTGCGGTGCAGGTTCGAGGCTTTTCTTTTGGAGGATAAGCCCTCGAGCAGATCGCGTCGTTGCTTTGAAGAACGCCGTTCACGTAGCGGGGTGGCCCCACGGGCTGCCCTACGAAGCCTATCGGACGCAGTGGCAGGCGGCGCTGGGCCGCACGCTCAAGGGGCTTGATCCCCGGCAGCGCAAGTACCTCTACTACCAGCGCTACAACTGGGAGCGGGCCGAGCGCGTGCACCAGGCGTACGAGCCGTCGGCGCGGCTGCGTCGGGCCGTCGGACGCATCGAGGCGCCGCAACTTTGGATGGTGCTCACCGAAGCCTGGTGCGCCGACTCGGCCTACAACCTGCCCGTCCTCGTCGAAGCCGCCCGGCTCAATCCGCACGTCGAGGTGCGCATCCTGCTGCGTGACGCCCACCTCGACCTCATGGACCGGTACCTCAGCTACGGCACGCGCGGCATCCCCAAGCTGGTCGCCTTGCAGGCCGACGGCCGGGAAGTCTTTCGGTGGGGACCCCGGCCCGTAGAGGCGCGCCTGCTGCGCGTCAACCTCCGCGCCAAGGGCCTCAGCCCGGGGGAAGTCTCGAAGCACCTCATCGACTGGTACGAACAGGGCGGCTGGCAGCAGGTGGACGACGAACTGGCCGTAGCGCTCGAAGCGGCCTACGCCGCAGCCTAGCCCCCCGGCAACCGTGCCCAGGCGGGATTGGGAAGAAATGCCGACTTCCGGGCGCCTGCATTGAGTTTCGAGGGCGAGGTGGCTATCATGGAGCCACACGCGCCCTGCCGACGGCGCCCGTCCTCCGAAGACCGCATCCCTGCCCATATGAAGCCGAACAACGAACCCTGGACGCGGGCGCACGACCTGGCGCTCGTCTTCCTCGCCCTGGCCTACGGCGCCGACGAAGAACTCAGCGACGAAGAACTGGCCACCATCACCGACGTCTTGCAGGGCTGGCGCGAACAGTTCCCTGCCGACGAAGTGCAGGAAGTGGTCATGGAAGCCCTGGCCGTCTACCTCGAAGACGAGGACGACCGCGAAGTGCTCCGATCCATCGACGCCCTCAAAGCCCAACTCACCCCCGACGAACGCCGTCGCGCGCTCGAAGACCTCGTGCGCATCGCCGAAGCCGACGGCGTGCTGCTGAGCACCGAGCAAAACCTGATCAACCGCCTGGCGGACGCCTGGGAGATCCGGGGCGACGGCAAGCGCCTGATCGAACAGACCACGGTGAGCCTGGAGGACGAACCCGCCTGGAGCTTGCTGCACGACATGGGCCTGATGTACCTGATCGTAGCCCACAGCAGCGACAACAAGATCAGCGAGGGCGAGATTGCTGCCATGATCGAGCGCCTGTCCGACTGGCAGCCCGAACTGGCCAAAGAGGACGTCCGGCGCGTGCTGCGCGAGGCGCTTGCCTTTTACTCGGAAGGGCCGGATTCAGAGGCGCTGCAACGCTCGGTGCTTACCATCCGCAAGATGCTGCCCATCGTCCACCGCCTCGTCCTGCTCGACGACCTGGCCTACATCGCGCAGGCCGACGGGCCGATCAGCGCGCTCGAACAGGAAATGCTCGAAAACCTCTCCCAGGCCTGGGGCGTCGGCGTTCGCGTCAACGGCAACGAAAAAGCGTAGGGGGCGACGCCCCGGCTTCCTCCGGCTCCTACCGCACCAGCGTGACGGCGCGCGTCTTGTCGTAGACGAGGCCGGCGAAGCCATCGACCCGGAGCCGGTAGAAGTACGTGCCGCCGGGTAGGCCGCGCCCGTCGAACGACCGGGCGTACCAGCGGCCCCCGTCCTGGAACGCGTCTGCGAGCAGGGCCACGCGGCGCCCCGTCACGTCGTAGACGGCCAGCGTGACGAGGCCGTCCTGCTCCAGAAAATATCGGATGGTGGTGGCCTCGCGGAACGGGTTGGGGAAGTTGTGGGCTAGCACGTAGTCGCCGGGCGCTGCGATGGCGACCTGCGCAGCGGCCAGGATCTGCTCGCGTCCTGCCGCGTTGCGCGCCGTCAGGCGGTAGGCCACGGTGCCGGGGCGCGTCAGGCCGGCGTCGGTGAAGGCGTCGGGCAGGGCGCCCTCGCCCTCGAAGACGACGGCGGCCTCGTCGTCGTAGACGCGCTCGATGCGATAGGCCGTGATGCCGTTATCTTCGAGGAAGGTCCAGGCGAGGCGCACGACGCCGGCGTCGTCGGAGGCGGCGTCGAGCGTGGCGGCGCCGAGGGGCTGGTTGCCCGTGCGCAGCAGGTCTTGCACGCGCTGGCGGATCTGGGGCAGCATGGGGTAGTTATTGTCGCCGGGACAGGCGGTGGAGCTGAAGTCGCGGTGGCCCTTGATCTGGTTGATCGGCACGCCGTAGGCATCGCTGAGGAAGGCGAACAGGGTCACGAGCGAGTCGAGCGCAGCGGGCGTGATGGCGTCGCGGCAGTTGGCGCCTTCGGGCGGGTGGTAGCAGCCGAGCACGCACACGCCGATGTTGCCGGTGTTGTTGCTGCCCACGTGCGCGCCCTGCACCAGCCTCGGCACGTCTTTGAGGGCGACGGGTTCGGTCAGGAAGGGGCGGCCCTGGTAGAGGCGCCCGCTCTGATCCATCACGAAATGGTAGCCGATGTCGCTCCAGCCGCGTCCGTTCTGGTGGAACGTTTGGATGTTTTTGACCTGCTGCAGG
>JBFGTT010000403.1:0-4176 GCA_041565995.1 Rhodothermales bacterium | reverse complement strand
GGGGCCAGCAGGTGGTG
Source organism: Rhodothermales bacterium (assembly GCA_041565995.1). Taxonomy (GTDB): domain Bacteria; phylum Bacteroidota; class Rhodothermia; order Rhodothermales; family JBFGTT01; genus JBFGTT01. The sequence goes on along the minus strand of JBFGTT010000403.1, from coordinate 4,159 downwards.
GTCCGCCTCGATTGCCAACAGGGCGACCGCGAGGTGGCCGGCTCGCACCTGCTGATGGCCGTCGGGCGCCGCCCCAACACCGACGACCTGGGCCTGGAAGCCGCCGGCATCGCCACCGACGAGCGGGGCTTCATCCAGGTGGACGACCAGTTGCGCACCAACGTGCCCGGCGTCTGGGCGCTGGGCGACTGCAACGGCCAGGGCGCCTTCACCCACACCGCCTACAACGACTACGAGATCGTCGCCGCCAACCTGCTCGACGGCGACCCGCGCCGCGTCAGCGACCGCATCCTCGCCTATGCCCTCTACATCGACCCGCCCCTCGGACGCGTCGGCCTGACGGAGGCACAGGTGCGGCAGTCCGGACGGAAGGCGCTCATCGGCAGGCGCGAGATGACGCGCGTGAGCCGCGCCGTGGAGAAAGGCGAAACCCAGGGCTTCATGAAAATCCTGATCGACGCCGAGACCCGGTCGATCCTCGGTGCGGCCATCCTGGGCGTCGGCGGCGACGAGATCGTCCACGGCATCCTGGACGTGATGTACGCCGGGGCGCCCTACACCGTGATCCAGCGGGCCGTGCACATCCATCCGACCGTGGCCGAACTGATCCCGACGATGCTCGGCGAACTCGAACCGCTGGCCTGAGCGCTCAGCTATCGCCCTGCCGGTACGAGGCGGCGATCTCGGCGAGGCGGGCCTGGATCTGATCCTCCGGCAGCCACCGCCCGCGCACCATCACGCCCGCGCGCTGCTGCACGTGCGCCACGTCGTCGAGGGGGTTGGCGGCGAGGAGCAGCAGGTCGGCGCGCTGTCCCTCGGCGACGGTGCCGAAGGCGTCTTCGTTTTCGAAATACCGCCCGACGTTGTAGGTGCCGCTCTTGAGGATTTCGTAGGGCGTCATGCCGGCGTCGACCATGCGCCGGAGTTCGCGGTGGAGCGAGAAGCCGGGGACGCTGAACTGCTGCGGGGCGTCGGTGCCCATGAGGATGCCCACGCCGCCGTCGCTGAGGGCTTTGAGCACGCGCATCCGGGCCTCGATGACGCGGCGGGCGGCCTCGGCGTCGCGCTGCGGGTTGCTCAGGCGGCGTTCGTGCTGGCCGGTCCACTGCGCCACCATGGCCGGGGGCATGTACTGGAGTTCGGGATAGCCGGTGAGCGTTTCGAGGTCGGCGGTGCCGTAGAGCGTCTCCCAGAGCGCCATCGTCGGGACGACCCACGCGCCGGCTTCCCGGGTGCGGCGCACTACGTCGGCCAGCGCCGCCTCGTCCACCGCCGCTTCGTTGATCGTCGCCAGGTATTCGACGTAGCCGTCGAGGTGGTCGAAGGTCTCCTGGCCCATCTCGAGGGCGTGCATCAGCCCCACGTCCGCCGGCACGTGGCCGCCGAAGCGGATGCCCTCCTCGTGCGCCGTGCGGGCCATCGCGTCGTACTCTTCGAGGGTCGGGCCGGGATGGACTTTCAACAGGTTCCACCCCTCGGTTTTTTGCCGGCGCACCATCTCGACGGCCTGTTCGGGCGAGTCGACCGAGCCGGCGTTGAAGCTCGGCCCGGCCAGGTAGAGCGTCGGCGCGACGATCTCGCCGGCGTTGGCGCGCTCGCGCAGGTCGAGCTGGCCCGGCGCGCCGAGCATCCCGCGCACCGTCGTGATGCCGTTGGCGACGTAGAGGAACAGCACCGCCTCGGTGATGGCCGCCGGGGCGTCGGGCGGCGGGACGTGGCCGTGCATCTCGGCCAGCCCCGGCAGCAGGTACTTGCCGCCGCCGTCGACGACCAGCGCCCCCTCCGGCGCCTCGACCACGTCGGCAGGCCCGACGGCCACGATGCGATCCCCCCGGACCACGACGGTGTGGCCTGCGAGGACGCGCTCGCCGTCCATCGGCAGCACGGTGACGTTGACGAAGGCGACGGCGGCGGATTCGTCGGTGGCGGGCTGTTGGGCAAAGCCGCAGGCGCAGAAGGCGCAGAGGAGCGCGGCGCAGACGAGCGTTTTCATGACAGGCTCCGGGATTGGATGGGACGGGTTTTCTAAGGTGCCAAAAATCAAGCGGCGGCGCAAGCCCTTCCCCCATCTCCGTGCAGCAAACGGGCCTTCGGCGCGTTAAAGCGAAAAACCGCCGTCCCGGAACGACGCCCCCCCTCGCGGCGTGACCTGGGTGGGAATGAGAAAATGGGGAAAAGGGAGATGGGGAAAAGGGAAATAGGAAATGGAAAATGGGAGGGGATGGCGCTTCGTCTGACCAATTCCCAATTCCTAATTCCCGATTGCCAATAACCGAGATCGAGCATGAAGATTGCGCTGGCCCAGATCAATCCTACCGTCGGCGACCTGCGGGGCAACAGCCGCAAGATCGTCGATTTTGCCCGGCGGGCACGGGCGCAGGGGGCCGACCTGGCCGTCTTCCCCGAACTGTGCGTCGTCGGCTATCCGCCGCAGGATCTGCTCGAAAACCCCCGCTTCATCGAGGCCGCGCAGCAGGCGGTAGACTGGATCGCCGCCGAGGCGCCGCAGGACCTGGGCCTGGTGCTGGGCGCGCCGGTGCCCAACCGCGAGAAGGTGGGCAAGCGGTTTTTCAACGCGGCGCTCCTTTACGAGGGGGGGCGGCGCCTCGGCGAGGTGCACAAGACGCTGCTGCCCACCTACGACGTCTTCGACGAGTACCGCCACTTCGAGCCGTCGCCGGAGCGGCACCTGGTTTCGTGGCGCGGCCTCCAGCTGGGCCTGCACGTCTGCGAGGACCTCTGGAATAACCAGGCCGGCGCCGCCTTCTATCTCTACCACCTCAACCCTATCGACGAACTGGGTGCCGGGGGGGCCGATCTGTTCGTCAACATCAGCGCCTCGCCGTATGCCATCCACAAGCACGCCGAGCGGAGCGCCCTCATCGAGGAGGCCTGCCGCGAGCACGGCATCCCGTTCGTCTTCGTCAACCAGGTGGGCGCCAACACCGAGATCATCTTCGACGGCGACAGCCGCGTCCACGCCGCCGACGGCAGGCTGCTGCTGCGCACCCGCTCCTTCCAGGAGGACCTGGTGATCTGGGACACCGAAGCCGCCTATCCCGCCCTCGACGTGCAGCACGACGACGTCGAAGAACTCCACGACGCCCTCGTGCTCGGCATCCGCGATTATTTCGGCAAGACGGGCGCCTTCACGAAGGCCCTCGTCGGCCTCTCCGGCGGTATCGACTCGGCGGTGACGTGTGCCCTGGCCGCCGCCGCCCTCGGCCCCGACCGCGTCGTCGGCGTGACGATGCCCTCGAAGTATTCCTCCGCCGGCTCCGTCGAAGATGCGCGGGCGCTGGCCGACAACCTGGGCATCGCCTTCCACGACATCTCCATCCGGCCCGCCGTGGCCGCCTTCGACGAGATGCTCCGCGACGCCTTCGCCGGGACCGCGCCGGGCGTCGCCGAGGAGAACATCCAGGCCCGCGTGCGCGGCGTGACGCTGATGGCGCTCTCGAACAAGTTCGGCTACCTGCTGCTCTCCACCGGCAACAAGAGCGAGATGGCCGTCGGCTACGCGACGCTCTACGGCGACATGAACGGCGGTCTGGCCGTGCTCATCGACGTGCTCAAGACGCGCGTCTACACGCTGGCGCGCTACATCAACCGCCGCGCCGGGCGCGCGGTCATTCCGCAAAGCACGCTCACCAAGCCGCCCTCCGCCGAACTCCGCCCGGATCAGCAAGACAGCGACTCGCTGCCGCCCTACGCCGTGCTCGACGAGATCCTGCGCCGCTACGTCGAGGAGCAGCAGGAACTCGGCGCCATCGTGGAGGCCACCGGCTTCGACCGCGCGCTCGTGCGCGGCATCCTGCGCCAGGTGGACCGCAACGAGTACAAGCGCCGCCAGGCCCCGCCCGGCCTCCGCGTGACCATGAAAGCCTTCGGCATCGGGCGCCGCCTGCCCATCGTCATGCGCTGGGACCGCGCCGCCATCGAGGAGATCGCCCGGCAGGACGCGGCGGCGCAGGGATAATCCAGGACCCCGCCGACGGCGACCGCCGCTTCGGCGGGGGCCTTTCACGCATCCGGCGGGTCGGGCGGCGGCGAACGGCGCCACGGCGTCTCGAACTTGCGGTAGGGAAAAAGTAGCAGGCCGTACGGCTCGTTCCCGTCTCTTTCAGCGGACTGGTGGTGCCGCTGGTGGGCGCGGCGG
>JBFGTT010000402.1:0-4182 GCA_041565995.1 Rhodothermales bacterium | reverse complement strand
CTCCGAGGACGGCGGCGAGACGTTCAAGCCGCTCGTCGGGTGGAGCGTCCATCCCGACCACCACGCCTGGTGGATCCATCCGGACGACCCCGACTACATCCTCGACGGCAACGACGGCGGTATGGCCATCTCGCGCGACCGGGGCAAGACCTGGCAGTTCGTCGAAAACCTGCCGCTGGCCCAGTTCTACCACATCAACGCCGACATGGACGTGCCCTACAACGTCTACGGCGGCCTGCAGGACAACGGCTCGTGGAAAGGCCCCTCGCAGGTCTGGCGCGCCGGCGGCATCCGCAACGCCTACTGGGAAGAGGTGGCCTTCGGCGACGGCTTCGACGTCGTCCCCGTCCCCGGCGACGACCGCTACCTCTACGCCATGAGCCAGGGCGGCAACCTGCGCCGGACGGACCTGCACTCGGGCGAGCAGAAGTTCATCAAGCCCCTTCATCCCGACGACGTGCCGCTGCGCTTCAACTGGAACGCCGGCATCGCCCAGGATCCCTTCGACCCGGCCACGATCTACTACGGCAGCCAGTTCCTCCACAAGAGCACCGACCGGGGCGACACCTGGACCGTTATTTCGCCTGACCTGACCACGAACGACCCGCAGAAGCAGAAACAACTCGACAGCGGCGGCCTGACCTTCGACGTGACGCACGCCGAGAACTTCACCACCATCATCGCCGTCGCGCCGAGTCCGGTGCAGCCGGGCGTGCTCTGGGTGGGCACCGACGACGGCAACGTGCAACTGACGCGCGACGGCGGGCAGACGTGGACCAACGTGGCGTCGCGCATCCGGGGCGTACCCGAAGGGACGTGGGTGCCGCAGATCCGCGCCTCGACGCACGCTGCCGGCGAGGCCTTCGTCGTCTTCGACGATCACCGGCGCAACAACTGGACGCCCTACGTCTACCACACGAAGGACTTCGGGCAGACGTGGACGCGCCTGGCCGACGAGCGCAAGGTGTGGGGCTACGCGCTGGCCGTGGCGCAGGACCCGGTGGCGCCCAACCTGCTCTTCCTGGGCACCGAGTTCGGCCTCTACGTCTCCATCGACGCCGGGGCGAACTGGACGAAGTGGACGCACGGCTTCCCGACGGTCTCGGCGATGGATCTGATGATCCACCCGCGCGACTACGACCTGATCGTCGGCACGTTCGGTCGCTCCGTCTACATCCTCGACGACATCCGTCCGCTGCGGGCGCTGGCGCAGGAGGGCGTGGCGCTGCTCGACAAGCCGCTGCACGTCTTCGCGCCCCCCGACGCCTACCTGGCCGAGTACGCGCAGGCCCCCGGCACGCGCTTCGCCGCCGACGCCATGTTCCAGGGCGAAAACCGCCCGCGCGGCGCGCTCCTCACCTACACCCTGAACCCGGCGCAGGAGGACGTGCCCGAAGAGGAGGAACAGGAAGAAGAGACGAACGAGGACGAAGACGCGCCGCCGCCGCGCCGGCAACAGCGCAGCGACGACGGCCCGAAGAAGGAAAAAGTCAAGGTCGAGATCCTCGGCGCCGACGGCCAGGTCGTCCGCACGCTCCGGCGCGACGCCAAGCCCGGCCTCAACCGTTTTGCCTGGGGACTCGAACGCAAGGGCGTCCGCTTCCCGACGCAACCGAAGCCGAAGAAGGACGCGCCGGAGCCGGGCGGCGCGTCGGTGCTGCCGGGCGCCTACACCGTCCGCCTCACCTACCGCGACCACACCGCCGAGACGACGGTCAACGTCCTGATGGATCCGCGCCTCGACGTGTCGATGGAAGCCCTCCTGGCGCAGGACGCCCTCCGGATGCGCCTGCAAGAGCGCGTGGCCGTAGCGACCGAAGCCGTCGACCGCCTGCGCGAGGCGCAGCAGACCGTCAAGACCATCGGCGAGCAACTGGCCGACCGGGACGACGAGGCGGCGAAGGCCGCGCGCGAGCAGGGCAAGGCCGCGCAGGACTCGACCAAGGCGCTCATCGCGCTCTTCAACGGCGAGGAAGCCAAGGGCATCCGCCGCGACCCCTCGACGGTTAGTTCGCGTCTGCGCACGGCCTCGCAGTACCTCGGCTCGGCCTGGGGCGCCCCCGGCCCGACGCAGCAGATCGCCCTGGCACAGGCCGAGGCGAGCCTGCAAAGCGCCCTGGCCGCCGTCAACCGCTTCTTCGAGCAGGACTGGCCCGCCTACCGGCAGGCCGTCGAAGCCGCCAACGTTTCGTTCTTCGAGACCTACGAACCCTTGCGGCTGGGCACCGAGTGACGTGCTGAAAACGGCAGGGGCCGCCGGGGCGGAATCCTCGGCGGCCCCTGCGCCCTGGCACGGTACCGCGCCTGCTACCTCGTCACGTGCGCTCTGCCGCGTGAAGGGTTCCGAAGCAGGTGCTTTTAACCCCTCGGTTGGCTATCATGTAGGCGCCTCCTCGGAACGAACGCGACTCACCCAACCCCCACCCTCCTATGTCTTCGAAAAGCGCTTTTTTCCGGATCCTCGGCGTGTGGTTGCTCCTCGCCGGGTGGATGCTCGCCGACGCCCGGGCGCAGCAGCCCGTCCGCTACGACACGACGCTCTACAACGCGCTCGACTACCGCAGCATCGGGCCGTACCGGGGCGGGCGCTCGGCGGCGGTCGCCGGCGTGCCGGGCCAGCCGATGACCTACTACTTCGGCGGCACCGGCGGCGGCGTCTGGAAATCGACCGACGGCGGCGCCTCCTGGAAAAACATCTCCGACGGCTACTTCGGCGGGAGCATCGGCGCGGTGGCCGTCAGCGAGTGGGATCCGAACGTGATCTACGTCGGCGGCGGCGAGAAGACCGTGCGCGGCAACGTCTCGCACGGCTACGGCCTGTTCAAGTCGGTCGATGCCGGCAAGACGTGGACGGCCATCGGCCTGGAAGATACGCGGCGCATTCCGCGCATCCGCATCCATCCGAAGAACCCGGACCTCGTCTACGTCGCCGCGCTGGGGCACCTCTTCGGGCCGAACGATCAGCGCGGCGTCTTCCGCTCGAAAGACGGCGGCGCCACGTGGGAGAAGATTCTCTACGTGAACGACCAGGCCGGCGCCGTGGACCTGGTGATGGATCCGACCAACCCGCGCGTGCTGTTTGCGAGCATCTGGCAGGTCCGGCGCACGCCCTACAGCCTCGAGAGCGGCGGCCCGCATTCCGGCCTCTGGCAATCGACCGACGGCGGCGACACGTGGACGCAAGTGACGGGCAAAGACAACGGCCTGCCGAAGGGCACGCTCGGCATCATCGGCGTCGCCATCTCGCCCGCGAACCCGAATCGCGTCTGGGCCATCGTCGAGGCGCAGGACGGCGGCGTCTTCCGCTCGGACGACGGCGGCGCGACGTGGACCCGGATCAACGACGACCGCAATCTGCGCCAGCGCGCCTGGTACTACACCCGCCTCTACGCCGACCCGCAGAACGAAGACGGCGTCTACGTGCTCAACGTCCAGTTCTGGCACTCGAAGGACGGCGGCAAGACCTACGAGGACATCGACACGCCCCACGGCGACCACCACGACCTCTGGATCGCCCCCGAAGACCCGCGCCGCATGATCGTCGGCGACGACGGCGGCGCGCAGGTCAGCTTCAACGGCGGCGAGACCTGGAGCACCTACCACAACCAGCCCACCGCGCAGTTCTACCGCGTCACCACCGACAACCACTTTCCCTACCGCATCTACGGCGCGCAGCAGGACAACTCCACCGTCCGCATCCTGCATACCTCCGACGGCGACGAGCGCGACTGGGAGCCTACCGCCGGCGGCGAGAGCGGCTGGATCGCCCCCAAGCCCGACAACCCCGACATCGTCTACGGCGGCTCCTACGGCGGTTTCCTCACCCGTGTCAACCACGAGACGGGCGAGCGCCGCGCCGTCAACGTCTGGCCGGACAACCCGATGGGCCACGGCGCCGAGGGCATGAAGTATCGCTTCCAGTGGAACTTCCCCATCCTCTTCTCGCAGCACGACCCCGACGTGCTCTACGCCGCCGGCAACCACCTCTTCAAGACCACCGACGAAGGCCAATCCTGGCAGATGATGAGCCCCGACCTGACGCGCGCCGACTCGTCGAAGCTCGGCCCCTCCGGCGGGCCGATCACGAAGGACAACACCGGCGTCGAGTATTACGCGACGATCTTCACCGTCGCCGAGAGCGTGCACGACGCCGGCGTCCTCTGGGCCGGCTCCGACGACGGG